>CADBQG010000006.1 GCA_902796805.1 uncultured Bacteroidota bacterium | reverse complement strand
TAGTCGTTTACTTTAGGGAAGTTTTGGACATTTGCTCTTCCGTACAAACCTCCGTGGTTCATGATTTCAATACGGTCGTCATATTGAATTTCACACAGTATGTAGTTTTTTATAAACATTAAATTATTTTTATATTTTTACTGTCTCATTTTTCTATTAATATTCTATTGTGGCGTTTGATTATGATGATTTCTAAAACATATTTTTTCTAATCGCGGAGACAGCGGACGGAATAGCCGTAGCCCTTGTTGCGGTAGTTGCTGGTCACGTAGGCGATTTTGTTGCCGAGGCGGCGGTAGTACGCGTCCGAACTACTATACTCCGTAGAACTCCAGAAGTAGGCGTTGGTGCCGGAACCGTTGAAACTACTGCCGAAGTGGCTGCCCGCAGGCAACGCACTGAAACCAGTGGTGTTGTTGGCACTTTGGTTGTTGCCCACTGCGCAGGAGTTTGAGCTGCTGTACCAACCTGTGGTTGCCGCCAATGCTTTGGCTATATTAGAGTTGTTGTTTTCACAACCATATCCGCTTAGGCCTACATAGTCAATCAATTGCATCCATTCGGCATCACTCGGCACATGCCAACCATTAGGACAGATGCCTTGAACACCGGAAGGGATGGCATCGCTGGAAGAAGAATTGCACATTACAGCTTTCCAATTATATAAATATCCGAATGTTGCAACATTGCTATAACTGTTGTTTGGATAGTAACGATAGGCTGTTGTGGTTGATGAAGTACTACCGTAAGCTATGGCAGTGCCGTCCGAATAGTGAGTGGTCCTCAGATTCTCCCTCATCCAACACTGTTCGCCGATTTGCACGGTATTATAGACGTTGCCGTCAATGTCGGTGACGGTGGGGGTGGCAGGGCACGGCTGTCCGTCTCCCAAGGTCGTGAAACTAACTTGACTGCCATACGCTGTGCCCGCGCTGTTAGTAGCATACGCCCTTACATAATATGTTGTACTTGGTGAAAAATTATTGATTACAGCCGTGAAAGTTCCTATTCCACTTCCGTTAGCGATGTGGCTGTTGCTCACCGTAGGGTTCTGTGTAGTACTCCAGCAAATACCTCGTGCAGTCACTTCAGCACCCCCGTCGTCAGTAACATTTCCGCTCACTGTGGCCGAATAGTTGCCGATGTAGCTGACACCAAGTGTCGCCACCGTGGGCACGCCGAGTGTGAACACCAGCTTTATCGTCGCGCTCGCGTGCTGCGGCTGCTCCACCACGGCGCTCTGGCACTCAACGCCGTCGATAACGGCAAAGCCGGTGTACTCCATCATGTTGCCTGCCGCAAACGGATAAGACTCCACGTATCTCTCCCCCTTGCCGCGCTTTATTTCCGACATGCCCCTCATGCCGGCATAGCTGATTTCATTGGCCGCGCCGTGCCCTTCGTTTATCATGTTTATGGTCATCTGACCGTCTTTTATGGTGGCATTGGCAATGTAGGTGTTCGGCGTCTGCAATGTGACATTGAAGATGTGAGTGTCGGCTTCCAACATTCCAAAACTCTTGGCTACCACTTTCTTGCCGGTGATGTCGAATATCTCAATCAAAACACTGCGCTCCTGAGGCAACGTTATTGCAAACTCGGTGCTGCCACTGAACGGATTCGGAGTGTTCTGCATTATCCTGTATCCCTTCTCTATTCCGTACTCATCCAATCCGGTGCCGCCCAAGACGAGCGTTGTGTCAGGCCAGTAGATCACCTCCTGCCACAACTGCGTCTTGTTGAATATATTCACATGGTCGAGCTTCACATAGTGCTGCCGCTGGTTGTCGGTGCCGGTGAATCGCAACGTGCAGGTCTGGGCAACCGCCGCCAAAACTCCCATAAACAGTATAAAAACCAAAAATATTTTCCTTATCATAATTATAAATATTAATTTATTGGTGGCCGGCGCGATAAATCGCGGCGCTACGATATCCTGCGTTTGCAAAACCGACTCGATGAATCGCGTCGCTACAATACCCGCGTTCGCAAAAACCGACGCGATAAATCGCGTCGCTACTGAAATCTCCATTCCCTCCAGCTGTCCTGTACCTGCAACGATGTGTTCACCTCAGGGGTCTGTACCTTGCGGTTCACCCGCAGACTGTATTCCCCTATGTTTTTGTTGAGGAAGTCGTATAATTCCGAATAATTGCACTCGCCGCTTGTCTCCTTTAGCTTTTTTAACAGAAAATAGGTGAACATTCCGTGATATTTGGCGTTATACGGAAGGGCTGTCTGGTCGGCGGTGGTGGCCGAGAAGACCACCAGATTGCCCGTCAGCGTGCTTTTCTTGGGCGTGATCCTGATGCCGCGCGACGCCACAAGGCCGGCATCCCTGCCGCCGCCGCTGAAACAAGCGTCCAAGAACACAGTAACCCGCTTGGCGTTTGTCTTGCTCAACTTATCATAAAGTTCATAAAGCGAGATGGCGTTGCCGAGATTTGATGCATTCACGTCAACCGGAATCAGATACGGCTCTTTGGTGTTCTCATCCGGGAAGCCGTGCCCTGCGTAATAGAATATGATCTCCGCATTGGGGTCGCGCTGCGCCAGGCGTGTTATGAAGTCGATCTCCTGCTGCATCTTTGCGGATGTGGCGTTGCTCAGCAACGATATGTTGTTGCCCTGAACCCCAAGCACCGACTCACAATATTCTCTGAACATATTGGCGTCTTCAACCGCAAACGGCACATCCTGTTCACTGTTCAGGTCTCTTTGCGATGAATGGTAGTCCTGGTTGCCGATTATTATTGCATATCGGGAAGGGTAGCTCTTGCCCGTTTCCGGTATGTTCACATCAACATCCGACCGCAACTGCACGCTTTGTATGTTGGTCTGCTGTATGTTTGAAACCACGGCAATTGTGCGGTCTGCGGAAACTGGCTGGTGCAGTTCGAGATTGATGGTCTTGCTCTCGGCATACTTTCGGTACTTTTCAGTTATATTGACCAAAATCGGAATGTTCGTACCCTCGTATATATTGTTCACAATCAGGTCGAACTTGAGTATTTGGGACTCTCCGGCCTCCATTTTGACAAATGTGAAATAATCCTCACCCGTAACGTTGAACACATTGTCGGGGATCTTGAGGTTAACCTTAACATCTTCAGCGATGCCCTGTTGAACGTTTTGCAGCACAATCTGCAGCGAAAACTGCTTGGTCTTCTCCAAAGTTCCGCCGTTCTCGTTCACCACCTTGTAGTCGTTCACCACAACGAGCGGCTCCTGGAATTTACGTGTCCTGACTTCCATGGTGTATTTGTCGCTGTTGAATCCGAGCGGTTCGTTCACGTAGAACTCGAAAGTTGCGTAACCATCCTTAGTGGCCATGTCCGCATTTATCGGGAACTCCACGGTGGCGGTACTGCCTGCTTTCAGCGTTGGAAGGCTTTTTGTCTGGAACGACAGTCCGCTGGTAGTACCTGTGGCCGAGATTCTGGCCGACAGGCCCACGCCGTCTCCCCTACCGGAGTTCTCAATCTTCATCACGATTTTGCAACTCTCCTGCGCATCAATGGCCCTGTTGCCGTCTTCGTCAATGAAGACGGGCTCTTCTACCACTTCAATGATGGGAGGAATTATCTCCTTTGAAATCCTGAAACTGTATGTGGGCGACACAGCCTCCGACTGCGCGAACAATTCGCCGGAAAACAGGATTATGGCCGACAAATAGTAGATTTTCTTCATAATTCTTATATTATCTGCTTGTTTATAATTCGTAAGTGATGTTTATCGTTCCTTTCTTTGTTGTTTTGATTCCGTCTTCATGAACAACGATCAATTCCCAATACAACTTTTTTTCCGGATACACTTTCTTATACGGCATTTCATACTTGTTAAGCGTAGCGTTTGAAGTCTCAACGATAACATTACCATGCGAGTCTCTTATCGTAAACACCTGTGATTTGACATTTTCCGATTTCCACTTGAAGGTGAAAACCTTGTCCAGGTTCTTGCACAGGATGTTGTAGTTTTCCTTGTTCGGACTTATCATTTCAATGTGGCTGATGACTTCCATTGTGGCATAGTTCTTTTCAAGTTTAGAAGCCTGAAGAGGCACGTCTTCCTGTTCGACAGAATTATCAGCTTTTTTTTGCGAAGGACTGTTTATCGGCGAGCGTTCCGCGTAGTTAACAGTGTCTGACCTTTTTGCTTCCATGTCAACGTCTTTGTTGTCTTGAACAATGTTCTTTTCATCGGAGTTTTGGGCAAGATTTTCGCAATTGTTAGCATTCTTCAACACAAAAAAGACAGTTACACCAAGGGCTAACGCCACGGAAGCGGCGGCCATGTACATCCATAGTTTACTTTTGTTTGCTTTGCCCTTGACTGTGGATTTCACCTGACTTTGCGCCAGTAACATGTTTGGTTTCTGCAAAGGTTCGGAATCCGTCAGTCTTTCCGCCTCCATTGAGCGGATTATTTCTTCAAACTGGCTGTTGTCGTTATATTCTTTCATGGCGGTAGTCTTTTAGTGAGTCTCTCAGATGAGCCAGAGCCCTGCTCTTGATGGTGTACGCATAATCTACAGAAATGTTCAGCTCGTCGGCAACGTCCTTTATCTCAACACCTTGAAGAAGATGTTTTTCTACAAGAATGCGCTCGCTGTCGTTTTTCAGGTTTCCTATCGCTTCGTGTATGTCCATCTTTATGTGGTCGTCGATTTCATGTTTGTAGTTCACAATCCTGCTGTCCCACTCATCACATATAGACACGCGGCCGTTTGAATCTATCCTTGACTTTTTGTAATTGACGAAAAACCTGTAAGAAACAACTGACACCCAGGTATTTAGCTTCGACTTTTCGGAATCGTACGAACGGAGCATTTTCCAGTTGTTGTTTTGCAGGTACAAGAAGAACTCGTGAACCAAAGCCTGGATGTCGACCTGATATGGGAATATCTTGTAGATATGGTATTCGAAAACCGGCCAGTACTTTTCGTAGAAGAAGTACAGAACCGATTGCTCGTCGTTGTCGGTGACTGACCTGACGAGTTCCGTGTCGGTCGGCGGTTTGGGGATTTCCGTTTTGTCTTTTCTGTTCACAATTGTTATTCAGGGCGTTTTTTTCCGGCGATTCCCAAGCCGTGAATTTCAACAACATGGAACAAAAAAGCGCGGGAATCTGAATCATCGCTCATCCCGCTTGTGAGGCCTTCGCATTGCCTTGTATCCGAGGATAAGCAATGCCGAAGCCCACGCTGTTGTATATGGTGAAACGAATTGTTTATTAATCCGCATAGTAGAGACGCAATATTTTGCGTCTCTACGGGTATATACACAAACCATGGACATTGAACACTGCCTTACCGTGCGGATACAAGATGAAATTTGCGAAGTTCCACAAGCCGCAGATAAGACGTTGACTCAACGCCTTTTATGTCTGTCGCCCGCCCTCATGCCCGCCACCGGGCTCCGGCAAGTCCGACCCTGCAAAGATAGTAAATATTTGTGAATTGTGAGATCAGTGAAAAGTGAATCGTGATTTGTGAAAAAACTCCAAGCTCCAAACTCTAAGTTCCAAGTTCCAAGTTCCAAGTTCCAAGTTCCAAGTTCTAAGTTCTAAATTTTGTATCTTCGCGGTCGTAAAGGGGGGCTTCCCCGTACAGCCGAAACTTACAGACATGGCAAAGACAGACCGCACACTGCGCATTGACATCCACGGCCTCCACGTGGATGACGCGATGGATTTCCTCAGCAACAGGATTGCTCACGCCCCGCGCGGGACTGAAAAGATTGTAGTGGTACACGGATACAACCGCGGCACCGCCCTCAAGGAGGCAGTGCGCCGCATCCGTCACCCGCGCATAGTGGAGATAGCCCCCTCGTTCGCTAACGACGGCGAAACTATAGTATGGCTTAGAAGCTGACGCGCCAACCCCTGCGACACGCGGGACTAATGGTTTCAAAGGAAGGCAGCAGCACCCTGCAAAAAAAAAGTGCCCCCCTGCAAGTATCCGACATAAAATGTTAATTTTGCAATCTCAAACACAAGACATGAATTATGGCTGATTTTCTTGAAAATATTGACTCCTGTTTCCCTGGCGGATTCGACGAAAGGCGCAAGGCCGAGGCGAAAACCCTTTTCTACAAGAAACTTTCGCTTGCGGCCCACGGATTCTTCACGGGCAAAATGCAGACATTGCCAAAAGTGCCGATAGACAACCTCAACTGGTTCAACGTTTGGTACACACCGGGGGTCTCGGCGGTTTCGACGACAATACGCGACGACAACGACGAGTCTTTCGCGCTGAGCAACAGAGGCAGGCTCGTAGCAGTGGTGAGCGACAGCACGCGCGTGCTTGGCGACGGCGACTGCACGCCTCCCGGCGGCCTCGGTGTGATGGAGGGGAAGGCACTGCTGATGAAATACCTCGGCGGCGTTGACGCCGTGCCGCTCTGCATCGACAGCCGCGACGAGTCGGGGGCGCACAGCCCGCAGAAGATCATCGACTTCGTGAAGATGGTACAGTGCAGCTTCGGCGCGGTGAACCTCGAGGACATCTCGCAGCCCAACTGCTACCGTGTTCTCGACGTGCTGCGCGAGGAGTGCGACATTCCAGTATGGCACGACGACGCCCAGGGAACCGCCTGCGTCACGCTCGCCGGAATCACCAATGCCCTGAAAGTGGCCGAAAAAAGCCTGCCGTTGGCAAGGATAGTGCTATACGGCGCCGGCGCCGCCAACAGCAGCATCGCCCGCCTGCTCATGGCCGACGGGGCACGGCCCGAAAACATCATAATGTTCGACAAGGAGGGCTCGCTTCACCGTAACCGCGCTGACTATGAACGCAACTCCGACTTCTACCCGCAATGGGAACTTTGCAGGACAACCAACCCCGGATGCGTAACTTCCGTTGAAGATGCTTTCCGCGGCGCCGACATACTCGTGGCACTCTCAAAGCCGGGGCCAGGCACGGTCAGTCCGGAATGGGTGTCGCTCATGGCCGACAAAGCGATAGTGTTCGCCTGCGCCAACCCCGTGCCCGAGATATACCCATACCAGGCCAAGGAGACAGGAGCTCTGGTTGTGGCCACCGGCCGGGGAGACTTCCCCAACCAGGTGAACAACTCGATATGCTTCCCGTCAATCCTCAAAGGCACCCTCTCCGTGGCTTCAAGAAAGATAACCGACGAGATGGCTGTGTGCGCCGCCCACTCCATCGCAGCGTTCGCTGAAAAACGGGGCATCAGCGCTGACAACATAATGCCCTCCATGGCCGACACCGACATGTTCCCCATTGTGGCCGCCGACGTGGCCGAGTGCGCCGTGAAGTCAGGGCTCGCCCGCCTGCCCCTCACCCGCGACGAAGTGCTCCTGAAAGCCAAAAATGACATCGAAGAGTCGCGAATGACAGCCGACATTCTCTCTGAAAGCGGACTTGTGCCGCGGTTCCCGGAAGAGACCGCGAGAAGGATCTTTGACGAAACATGCAAGGAAATTTCCCGTTAACCGCAATGGACTCCGGAATCATCAACTCATTCAGAAAACTTCGCCAAGCACTCACTGCTGACGACGGCGTGCCGGCAGTGCTGAAGAGTTGTGCCGAAAGACAGCACGCCGCCTTCACTTGGTTCGTCCCGGAATACTGCCAATACTCCCTTAAGGCTCTCGAACACCTTGTCTCAGAAAGTTCCCTGGACGATTTTTACAAGAGATATGCCTTGCGGATTAAATGTCCGGAGAAGCATCCGCGAAAGACAGCAGTTGTATCGACCAACCAGACACCGCTTGAAATCTTCGGCGACATCGTGCTCGTGCTTCTGTCAGGAGACTGCTTCTATGGAAAGGCCGAGTCCTCGACAACAGTTTTTCTCGAAGCCATAATGGAACTTTTCCTGAAAGCGGCGCCTGAAATATCCGGCAGAATTGAGTTCGTCGAAAAAATCGAGAACGCGGAGGCAATAATCGCCGACGTTACCGAAGAGAACGAAGAGGCTTTCCGCCGCTATTTCTCAAAGATTCCTGCCCATTTCAGAAAGGGAAGGCACTCCGCAGCGGTTATTGCAGGTAACGAGTCCACAGAAGAACTTCTCAAGCTCGCGGAAGACATCGTTACATATTTCGGAAGAGGGAGGTTTTCAGTAAGGAAACTCTTCGTGCCGGAAGGCTACGACTTTAGCCAGCTGTTCAGAATCATTTCCGAGATGAACTCGCCGTTGTTGCTTCACAACCAGTACCTCAACAACCTGGAATACCAAAAAACAACGTGTCTCATGGCACAACGCCCGTTTATGGACGCCGGCGCCATGATATTCGTGGAATCCGAAGCAGACTCGCCGCCGACAGGTGTTGTATATTTCGAGAAATACAGAGAATCCATCTTGTCGCACAAGTGTGAAAGACTGCGCGGCAGGTACAGCCGCATCGTGGCTTCAACTGACACGGCACCAGGATGCTGCCCTTTTGGCATGTCGAACATGCCATCTGCATCCGACCTGCTCTATGACGAGACTCTCAAAGAACTTTTGTTTGAAAAACGGCAGAAATGAAGAAAAGATACATAATACCGCTGTTCGTGCTGTTAGGCCTCTCGGCGATTCCGCTGATGTTGGGAATCTTCAACCTCTACACAGAAGCAGAGAAGGTTCAGCGCAGCTTATTCGTGAACGAGGTCTTCACGGCCGGCAACGAGGTTGTGGAGAAGATCGACGCCACGATAAAGAACGACTCTGTCGCGCTTCTCGCGCCTGACTCGGAAATCGTTGGAAGAGATGTCATAGACCTCGACGAGATCGTCTCCATGCAGCATTCGAGGAAATTCCTCATCGACACAACCACCAACCAGCCCATCGGAGTGATAAACTCCACCATCTACTACAAGGACAACGACTCCAAGGCCGTGGCCAACGACACCGAGTATTTCACGGCCGCGTTCCGCAAGCTGTTCCCGTTATACAACGAGTCGGCAAATCCTGTGGACTTCCGCACCGGCATCACCGGTTCGTTCAACGTCAGGGACCGCGAGATCATAACGCTCGACAGCGCGACGACCAGACTGCTGAACCGCGACTATCTTGAGAGGCTGATACACAACGCACTTCTTTCGGAGAACATAGACGCAAGATTCGATTTCGCCCTATTCAATGCGTTTACGTCAGAATATGTCATCAAGCCGCAGTATGTCCCGGAAGACAAGATACAGGACAGCCAATACATCTTCAGGCTCAAGTACAACGAGAAGGTGAGTTCACCACATTATCTCATACTCTTTTTCCCGCGAGAACGCGGCATATTCCTTGGCAGAATGAAGAACATTCTCACCCTTATCATAGTATTCTTCTTCATCACGTTCACCATTTCTTTCATCGCCCTCTACTCGCTTCACCGCCAGAAAAAGACCTCAGACGTCACCAACGAGTTCATCAACAATGTAACACATGAATTCAAGACACCCATAGCCACCATCTCGTTGGCCTGCGAGGCGCTTTCCGACTCTACCATGATCAGCGACCCTGGTGTCAGAGATTCCTACGTGAGCATAATAAACGACGAGAACAACAGGCTGAAGGAGATGGTGAACACTATTTTAGAGATAGCCCAGTTGAGGAAAGGCCAGGTAAGGATGAACTTAGAACTCATCGACATGCACGAACTTATAAAGAAGATTACCGACAGTCTCGCGCTGCTTGTAAAGTCTTCAAACGGCACAATCAACCTCGCACTGAACGCAGAGAACTGCATGGTGGTTGGCGACAGGCACCATCTTGCCAACACCATCACAAACCTTATCGAAAACGGTATCAAATACTCCGACGACAAGCCCGAGATACTTGTCTATACCCTCTCCGACGAGAAGAGTCTGACTGTCTCCGTCACCGACAAGGGCATCGGGATACCGAAGAAGGCGTTGCCGAGGATTTTCAACAATTTCTACAGAATACCGCACGGCAATGTGCACAATGTGAAAGGCTACGGGCTTGGCCTTGGTTATGTAAAGAGGATAGTCGCCCTGCACCACGGCAAGATAGAGGTGCAGAGCGAGGAAGGCAAGGGCAGCACCTTCACCATAAAGCTGCCGTTGAAGTCGCAGAATCAATAAAAAGCAATATTATGGCAACACAAAGAAGAGGTTTTTCATCGAACATAGGAGCCATTCTTGCAGCCGCCGGCGGTGCGGTTGGTTTGGGCAATGTGTGGCGTTTCCCCTACATGCTCGGAAAAAACGGAGGCGGGGCTTTCCTGCTGGTTTACATCTTTTTCGTTTTCCTCATCGGGATACCCATCATGATGACCGAGTTCGTCATGGGCCGCAGCACACAGAGCAACGTTGTGGGAGCATACCGCAAGATGGGGAAGAAAAAGGCGTGGATTATGCTCGGCGTGCTTACCGTTATTGCAGCATTTCTGATCTACGCCTACTACAGCGTTGTGGCAGGATGGACGTTGAACTACATAGCCTTTTCCATTTCCGGGAAACTGCACGGATTGGATCCATCCGGCGTGGGGCAGGCCTTTTCAGACTTCACACGGGGATCTTTCTGGCCGGTGGTGAACCAGCTCGTCTTTCTGGCACTCACGGGATTTGTAATATCGTTCGGCGTTGAGAAAGGCATAGAACGGGTCTCGAAAGTGCTTATGCCCCTGCTTTTCGCGCTTCTTGTCATAATGTGCGTCCGGTCGCTCACACTGCCGGGGGCTGTCTCGGGCTTGGAGTTCCTTTTCAGACCTGATTTCTCGAAAATCACCGGCGAAACCCTGCTTTCAGCACTTGGACAGTCGTTCTTCTCCATGAGCTTGGGGCTCGGCGGAATGATCACTTACGGCTCATACATCAGAAAACAGGACTCTCTCCTGAAAACGTCTGCCTGGATTTCGGTCTGCGACCTCATGGTGGCCATCCTGTCGGGCATAGTCATTTTCCCGGCTGTGTTCTCGTTCGGACTAAACCCTGCTGCCGGCCCCGAGTTGGTCTACGTTGTGCTCCCCAACGTGTTCAACAGCATGTCGGGCGGCGTGGTGTTCGCCGCAGTGTTCTTCGTGCTGCTGGGCATAGCCGCGCTCACATCAACCATATCGCTTCTCGAAATCATCGTGGCTGTCACCGTCGAGGAATTCAACTGGAAGAGAAGGACTTCGTCCGTGGTGATAACCATTGCTGTTTTCATAGTCGGTGTTTTCTGCACACTCTCTTTCGGGCCTTTGAGGAATTTTCATATATTCGGACGGACGATATTCGAGTTTTTCGACATGGTAACCGCGTCATACATACTGCCGATAGGCGCTCTCGCGATGTGTCTGTTGGTGGGATGGGGGTGCCCGAAGGATCTGATAGCATCCGAACTGTCGCAGGGCAGCCGCCTTAAGTCTGGCTTCATAGAGGCCTATTTCTTCATAGTAAGATACGTGGCGCCGATTGGACTGGCAATAATACTGATTTCAGGACTGGTATCTTAAAGCGGGGAGATGGCGGTGAAAAAAAATGGCAAAGTCATTCTGCCGTTTGTTATGGCGGCGGCGCTGGCGGCGGCGGCACTGCTGGCGGCCTGCGTTGGCGTAATCAGCATTCCTCTCGGAAGCGTTGCCGGAAGCATACTGCACAAGATGGGATTCAACTTCAGCATAGCCGAATATCACGAGATCACGCTGTGGCAGCTGCGCCTTCCGAGGATTGTGATGAGCGTTGTCGGCGGCGCTTCCCTCGCCGTATGCGGCGGGGTCTTCCAGAGCGTGTTCCGGAATCCAGTGTGCGATCCGTACATCCTCGGCGTATCATCAGGGGCATCGATTGGGGCTGCCGTGGCCTTTGTCCTTGGCTGGGACGCGTTTCTTTTTGGCATAACGCTCCCGGCTCTGGCGGCAGCACTCCTCACGCTCCTGTTGATATACGGCATCGCCGAGTTCCGCGGGCGGCATTCAACCACTACAATCCTGCTCGTCGGCATTGCCATCAACTTTTTCATATCCGCCATAATCACCTTGATAATGGTGGTAAACCAGCAGGAAATGCACAAGATCTTTTTCTGGACTATGGGAAGTCTTTCCAACGTGTCGTGGAGCGAAGTGGCCTTCTTGACGCCAGTGGCGTTGATTTGCACCGCAATCCTGATTTACAATTCCAAAGCTCTGAACATAATCCAAGCCGGTGAGGAGACCGCCATGATGTCGGGCGTTGACACCAGGAAGACCACCATGGCCGTTCTTGCGGTGTCGTCGGTCCTGACAGCGGTAGTCGTGGCATTCTGCGGTTCGATAGGCTTCATAGGCCTTATTGTGCCACACATCGTCAGGATCGTGTTCGGCAGCGACAACAGGAGGGTCTTCGGATATTCGCTCTTCTTCGGCGCCGCCTTCCTTCTCGCCGCCGACACTCTTGCCCGGACTGTAGCCATGCCTTCCGAGCTCCCGGTGGGAAGCATCACGGCAATCGCCGGAAGCCCCTATTTCATTTATCTTGTGCTAAAGAAGAAATAGCCAGACAAGCGCCGACAAACAAACTTTTGCCTGCTATTCATAACAGCGATAAAAATTGTAAATTCGCGCCGTGTTAAAAATCTGACAAAAAGTGTACATTTTAGGCATAGAATCATCATGCGACGACACGTCGGCGGCCGTTATCAGGGAGACCACAATCCTGTCGAACGTGATAGCCGGCCAGAAGGTGCACGCCGAATATGGCGGCGTGGTGCCTGAGTTGGCCTCGCGCGCGCACCAGCAAAACATAATCCCCGTGGTCGACACCGCGCTCAAAAGGGCCGGCGTCGGCAAGGAGGAACTCTCCGCAATAGCGTTCACCAACGGCCCGGGACTGCTCGGCTCGCTCCTCGTGGGCAACTCATTCGCCAAGGCGATGGCCTACACACTGCAAATACCGCTTGTGCAGGTGAACCACCTTCAGGCCCATGTTCTGGCGCACTTCCTCGACAAGCCCGGCGAGGTGAAGGCCAAGCCGCAGTTCCCGTTCCTCTGCCTCACCGTCTCCGGCGGGCACACGCTGCTGCTCCAAGTCAACGACCACTTCGATATGGTGAAGCTCGGCGGCACCATCGACGACGCCGCCGGAGAGGCCTTCGACAAGGCGGCCAAAATCCTCGGACTACCCTACCCCGGCGGCCCGGTGATCGACAGGTACGCCAAGGACGGCGACCCGACGAGGTTCTCATTCTCAATATCGCACCTGCCCGGCCTCGACTACAGCTTCAGCGGCCTGAAGACCTCGTTCCTCTATTTCATCCGCGACAACCTCAAGGAAAACCCGAACTTCATAGAAGAGAACATCCACGACCTTGCAGCCTCCATGCAGCACGCCATCATCAAGTCTCTCACCGACAAGGTTAGAAAAGCATTCAAGGACACGCCCTGCAAGGACATTGTGCTGGCGGGCGGTGTGTCGGCCAATTCCGGACTCAGGGAGGCCATGACCGAACTCGCAAGGCGGCACCGCAAGAACATCTTCCTGCCCCCGTTGGACCTCACCACCGACAACGCCGCCATGGTTGCTGTTTGTGGCTATTTCAAATACCTGCGCGGCGAATTTGTGGGCTACGACGTCGCACCCTACAGCAGCGACTCGGCCCAGAAGCCCGGCAACAAGGCTTAAGGTGAATTACAGAATATGGCACAATGGCATAAAGACAGAATACAGCGGGAAAACGGCGAATGGGCAGACGCACAATTTCCCGTGATTGTCTCGGCAAGCCGGAGCACCGACATCCCGGCATTCTACGCCGACTGGTTCTTCCACCGGCTGAAGGTGGGCTATTCAGCGTGGACAAATCCATTTAACGGGATGAAGAGCTATGTGGCGTATGGTAAGACACGCTTCATCGTG
>CADBQG010000005.1 GCA_902796805.1 uncultured Bacteroidota bacterium | reverse complement strand
CACCACAACACCGACTTCATCCCCTACGAGGCGGTGTCGAGCGTGATGATACACACCCCGCTCGCCGGCTTCTCCACCATCACCTTCCACGCCTACTGGCGCGAGATCCGCGTCCACGGCTTCCTCCAGCGCGAGGTGCGCGAGATGAAGCGGTTGGTGGAGGGGATGTGATTTCTTTGATTTTTATTCGTGTCCAACTCTATTTTCATCTGATCTTTATATGTTAAGTGTCGATTATTCCTCTGACTTTTTCTTCGCAATGCATTTTTTTGTATTTTTGCAGGCAAAAAAGAAAGTCATGTACTATCCGAGAACTATTGACAAATATTTGATTGAATGGAAAGAGAGTGCTGATCATAAGCCTTTGCTGTTGCGTGGGGCAAGACAAGTGGGAAAGTCGTGGGCAGTAAAGAACCTTGGGCGGCAATTCAAGTATTTCATAGAAGCCAACTTTGAAAAACGTAAAGAGTTGAAGTCATTGTTCGAAAGGACGCGGAACGCTCATGATCTTGCAGCCATGATTGGCAGAATGTACAACACACCTGTGGTGGCCGGAGAGACATTGCTTTTTCTCGATGAAATACAGGATTGTTCAGAAGCCATTCACAGTCTTTGGTCCTTCAAGGAAGATTTTCCCGAATTGCACGTGATTGCAGCCGGGTCTTTGTTGGAGTTTACCTTAAAAGACTTGCATTCTTTCGGGGTTGGGCGCATAAGGTCGCTGTTCATGTATCCGATGTCTTTCGACGAGTTTTTGGAGGCACAGGGCAAAACCCTATGGCTTGAGGCCAAAAGAGAGGCAAATCCTCAAAAACCTATGTTTGACGAGCTGCATCAGGAGCTGGTCGGGCAGTTCCGCACTTTCCTTTTAGTGGGAGGCATGCCGGCAAGCGTCGCCAAATGGGTGGAGACACACGATTATGTGCTTGCGGCTAACGAGCAAGACGATATCCGGCAAACGTACTATGACGATTTCGCCAAGTATGCAAAGAAAATAGACCCGCAATTGTTACGCAACACTCTCCAAAGTGTTATAAGCCAGATTGGTGGAAAATTTGTCTATAGCAAGGTGCAAGGCAATGCAAGCAGTGAGGAGGTGAAAAAAGCCCTGCAAATGCTATCAGATGCGGGAGTCATTAAACGAGTGATACACTCTGCAGGGAACGGCCTTCCTCTCGGCGCGGAAAGCAACCTGAAATTCCAGAAATACATTTATCTTGACAGTGGCCTGCTCCTGCGCATTATGGATTTGGAATTGGGTGGCGCCGGTCCCCTGACCCAACAGATTCTTACAGATACAACGGCGCAATTGGTGGACAAGGGCAGCTTGACAGAAATGGTTGCCGGCTGGGAAATAGTCAAATATTCTTCGCCTCGAACACAGAATGACCTGTATTGGTGGGAGAATCTTGACAGGGGCACCGTATCCGAAGTGGATTATTTGCTTGCCCGCAATATGCGCGTGCTTCCTGTAGAGGTGAAATCTGGTATCAGCGGCAAGATGAAAAGCCTGCATCTGTTCATGCACAACAAGCACCTGACGGAAGCTGTCAGGTGTTCGCTTGAAAATTTCGGCGAACTCGTCAATCAAGATAAAGCTGATGCTGGTGTGCAAAGTCGGATTCTCATACTTCCGCTATACGCTATTTCCAATTTGTTTTAATTAAGGATGCAGGCACTGCTGCACCACAACACTGACTTCATCCCCTACGAGGCGGTGTCGAGCGTGATGATACACACCCCGCTCGCCGGCTTCTCCTCCATCACCTTCCACGCTTAAGGGCGCGAGATCCGCGTCCACGGGTTCCTGCAGCGCGAGGTGCGCGAGATGAAGCGGTTGGTGGAGGAGAGGTGAGAATATGAGGAATACAGTGATGATATCGCTACCTATACCAATGATGACGGTATTATTTTCATGGGTTTGCACCAATTTTTGATGAATAGTGATATTCTGAAATAGCATTCGGGATTTATTGCAAGTTTGCAAAAGTTTCCGATTTTTACACCGTCCTCTCACTCCATCATCTTCCACGCCTACGGGCGCGAGATCCGCGTAATTGTTGTAGAGACGCAAAATTTTGTGTCTCTACAGGCTTTAAAAAACAGAATCTCCTTCTTTCAGCCAACGTGCCAAATCAAAAACCATAATACCTTGATAATCATATAACTCATGCTTTGTTCTTGCAATTAGCATTTTGGGGTAGGCATCCCGAATTTTCAATAACGGGTCAGTTTCCCGTTGAAAAGTTTCAGGATTGCTGATATCATCACTCACTTGGATGTATATTTTCTCGTTTCCCCGCATAGCAACAAAATCAACCTCTTTCTGGTAAAGCTTGCCAACATAAATGCTGAACCCTCGGCGGAGCAGTTCCAATGCAACAATGTTTTCGTACACCCAACCATAGTCCATATTCCGCCTCCCCAATACGGCAAAACGGATTCCGCTGTCCGCCAGATAATATTTGTCCAAGGTCTGCAAATATTTTTTCCCTTGTATGTCGTATCGTGACACTTTATACAGCACAAAAGCATCGCACAGATATTTCAGATAAGAACCTGTTGTAGCATGATTGGTTATGGTGCCATTTGCTGTCAAGCAATTGCTTACATTATTGGACGAAGTTGTGTTGCTGACGTTGTCCATCATGTATTCTGTTACCTGTTCCAGCATTTTCGAATCAGGCAGATTGTATTTTTCCGTCAAGTCGCGCCGTAAAATGGTATGATATACATTTTTCACGTAATTTTTTCTGTCACGTTCCTTTTCATAAACATAACTTCCCGACAAGCCGCCTTCCACAACATATCGGTCAAACAGTACCTGCAAATCGGTATCAGATTCGTAATAAGCGCAAAACTCCTTAAACGAGAAAGGCAATACATGGATTTCAATGTGACGTCCGGTGAAAAGAGTTGCCAAATCGGAACTCAGCATAAAGGCATTAGATCCTGTCAGATAAATATCATACAATCCTAAACTATGCAAACTATTGATTGACAACTCGAAATGTTCACAAAGTTGCACTTCGTCAATAAGCAGATAGTTTTTCATCCCAACCTTATGCCGTGCTTTCGCCCATTCATACAGATGGTGATACTCCAATAACGACTCGTTTTCCAATACGGAAAGATCAACATATACCACATTGGCACTCGTATCATTCATTTTCAAACGATCAACAAACGATTTCATTATTTCCGATTTGCCAGCACGACGGATACCCGTGATAACTTTAATGTCAGGAGTGTCTTTTACATCCCAAAGATAATTTTGATAATCAACACGTTCAATTATTTTCATTTGCAAAACTTGAAAAATTTTTATTTTTTGAAACTGAAGCAAAAATACAATATTTCACTTTGAAAAAAACATCATTGATACGTTTTTTTGTTTTTCAAGGTGAAATTATACTAAAGTCGTATATCGCCGGCTTCTCCACCATCATCTTCTACGCCTACGGGCGCGCGATCTGCGTAATTGTTGCAGAGATGCAAAATTTAGCGTCTCTGCAGGCGTGAGGAGCGGGAGATGAAACGGCTGGTGGAGGAGAGGCAAGTTTGTTGCCACCGTCTTTAATGCCAGTATGTTCAAGAATCTCATGCCGTGTGTACCCTCCTCTTCTTTGGGCAAGCAGACGAATCACTTTCTTATGGTCTTCCGCATTTTTGAACAGAGAGCCAAACAAGCGGTCGAATTCGTTTCCTAACTTCGCCCCTTTTTCAAAAAGCAGTTTGTCAATGTTTTGAGCCGCGCTGTATCCTTTTTCAAACAGACTCAAATAATGCGGGATTCCACCCAGAACCATATATGCTTGTGTCACGTCATATCGGCTCATTGCGATTCCTTTACTATGGAAATACATCTCGCACTCTGCCAACGAAAAGGGATGGAGTTTAATCTCGCAATTCAGTCTGTTATACAATCCCCCCTTGTTATTGATGAGATTGTCCTCCATCCAAGAAGTTGCGGAACCGCAGACAATCAGCAGGATATTGTTGCGTTTTGATGCCCATCCGTTCCAGAAATGCTCAAATGCGGGGATGAATCGCGAGCGGGCGGTGTCCATCCACGCCTGCGGATTTTGCACGAAAATCATTTCGTTTTTTTCTATTTTTGCGCACATGGATTTTTTGGCAGGACAAAAGGTCTTCACAGTATAGGATAATGAGCATAATCGTTTTATTTTTAAAACAATAACAAAAATTAACACCTATGAAAAATTCATTCAGATTTCTTGCAGTTGCAATTGCTGTAATGCTTCTGTTCCCCGCCTGCAACAAGGAGGGCAAGTACACACCGAAGAAGAAAATAAGCAGAATCGAATCCTCCGTCACAAACTCGTTGGGAACATCCATAACCGAAATCGAGGAGTGGGAATGGGACGGCGACTTGCTTTCAAAAATCACTTACAAGTTTGGCGACGGCGAGATTTACAGCATCACGAAATTCCAGTACGGCTCCGATAAGCGCGTTGAATCCCTGAACGTTGTCGCAGATTCCTATACTGCCAAGTACGAATTTGTGTATGAGGGCAAAGACCTTGTGAAAATCACACGCAAAGAAAGTGGCGCTGAAGATGTTGACGTTTACACCTTCAAGAAGGAGAACGGCAAAGTTGTGGAGATCTCCTTGACTGAAGCCGCATCAAAGTCATCGGCCGATGCCAACATCCTGATGTATATCCTGCCGTATGATGTAGCAAAGTGCATAAAACCGTCAGGCTCAAAAGCCAGCACCACCTACAAGCTCATCTGGGACGGCAAGAATGTGGCGCGCTTGGAAGCATACGCAGGCGGAGTGTTGGTAATGGAGAGCGGATGGACCTACGACGACAAAATCAACCCGTTGGCAGGGCTTTATTCCGACAACTCCATTTATTCAAAGGAAGAGATTTATTCGGCAAACAATGTTTTGGCGTCCTACATGACGGTTCAGGTTATGGGAATAGAAAACACTGTGTACCACGCCTTTGCGTACGAATATGACGGCAAATATCCTGTTGAGCGCACCTGGGAAAGCGAGAATCTCGGCATGGTTACAGGCCACAAGCAGACAATCCACTACAAATAGCAGACTTCTCACGCACCCGAAAGAGTGCTGTCCGTATAGGGCGCCGCAGGATTCCTCGGCGCCTTTTTTTGTCGGCTGACAGCGTGTCGTTTTGTCGGCAAGAGGTGAGGTTTCCCAGGGGCTGGCTTTTGTAAGAGAACCTTTCAATACTGATGGGGTTTTTTTACAATATTCTGCAAAGAAAATATCCAAATACGTAATATTCAGTGCTTTGTTTTTTTTGGATATAAGACAAATTTTAAGAGAAAAAAGAGTATATTTGCATTCTGAATTTTAAAGACAACACGATGGAAAAAGAAGAAATCAAGAAAAGCGTGAACGCTGAAAAACTTAAAGTGCTAAACTCCACTCTCGAAAAGCTCGAAAAGACATTCGGAAAAGGCTCGATAATGCGTATGGGCGAAACCCACGTGGAGGAGATGGACGTGATATCCACAGGCTCCATCGGCCTCGACACCGCCCTTGGCGTGGGGGGCTTCCCCAAAGGGCGCATAATAGAAATCTACGGACCCGAATCGTCGGGAAAGACAACCTTGGCGATACATGCCATAGCCGAGGCCCAGAAGCAGGGCGGGATAGCCGCCTTCATTGACGCCGAGCACGCCTTCGACAGGTTCTATGCCGAAAAACTCGGGGTGAACACCGCCGAGCTGCTTATCTCGCAACCCGACAACGGCGAGCAGGCCCTTGAGATAGCCGACAACCTCATACGCTCCGGCGCCATCGACATCATCGTCATCGACTCCGTGGCCGCCCTTACGCCGAAAAGTGAGATTGAGGGCGACATGGGGGACTCGAAGATGGGACTCCAGGCAAGGCTCATGTCGCAGGCTCTCAGGAAACTCACCGCAACTATCAACAAGACCGGCTGCTGCTGCATCTTTATCAACCAGCTCAGGGAGAAGATCGGCATCATGTTCGGCAACCCGGAGACCACAACCGGCGGCAACGCCCTCAAATTCTACGCCTCCGTGCGCCTCGATATACGCAGGCAGACACAAATCAAGGACGGAGACACCGCAATCGGCAACCACGTCAAGGTGAAAGTGGTGAAAAACAAGGTGGCGCCCCCGTTCAGAACAGCCGAGTTCGACATTATGTTCGGCGAAGGAATCTCCAAGGCCGGCGAAATCGTGGATCTCGGCGTTGAATACAACATAATCAAGAAGTCAGGCTCCTGGTTCTCTTACGGCGACTCCAAGTTGGCGCAGGGGCGCGACAGCGTGAAACAACTCCTCTGCGACAACCCCGAACTCTCCGACGAGATCGAGGCCAAGATCAGGGAGGCCATCAAAGAAAACATGCAATGATGTACAAAAACCACCTGCTTTTCCTTCTCCTCCTCTCATTCCTGGCATTCTCCTGCGGAAACAGAGACCAGTACAAGGACCTGCCCGAAGAGCTTGCCAAACTGTGCGTGGATATCGACAAGCACCCGAAAAACGCCGAAAACTACTACAAAAGGGCTAACTACTACTACTATAACAAGGAGGTCGAAAAGGGACTGGCCGACATACAGAAGGCCATCAAGCTCCAGCCCGACAGCAGCAAGTATTATGTGACGCTGTCCGACTTCTACTTTGCGCAACACGAGACCGACCTCACCGAGGAGGCACTCCTCAAGGCCATCTCCACAGACGGCAACAACAACGAGGCCAGGCTGAAACTCGCAGAACTGCAATACCACACCCGCCAGTACGACGACTGTGAGAAGACCATCGACGAAGCCGTCAGGCTGCAGCCGCACAACCCCAAAGCGCACCTCATAAAGGCGTTTATGCTCAAGGATTTGCACGATACAACAGGTTATCTGCGAATGCTCCAGCTTGTCATAGACCAAAACCCACGCGAGATCAAGGCCTACCTTGAATTGGGATATTTCTACCAGATGAAGAACGACCCCATAGCCGTGTCATATTACCAGAACGGCCTGAAATTCGACCCCGACAACGTGGAACTACACTACAATCTCGGGAAAATGTTCCAGGATATGGGCAAGTTCGAGGAAGCCGAGCAGGAGTACAGAACCGCAATAGCAATTGACTCCACGGATTTGAAATCGCTCAACAACCTCGGCTATATCTACCTTGACGACCACTTCAAGAGATACGACGAGGCTGCAGAGCTCTTTACCCGCGCCATTCAGGTGAACCCCAATTTCGTGAACGCCGTCTGCAACCGAGGTGTGGCCTACGAATGCGCCGGCAACTATGTCGCTGCGAGGAAAGACTACGAGGAGGCCCTCAGGCTGCACACCAACTTTGAACCGGCAATCCTGGGTCTTAACAGGCTCGACAAAATACAACGTTGAAGCCATGAACGAGAACCTCGACCCCTCAACACAGCATCTGTCCGCCTCCGACAAGGAGTTTGAAAGGGCGATAAGGCCTGCGCAGTTCACCGACTTCCAGGGGCAGAAACAGGTGCTCGAGAACCTGATGGTTTTTGTACATGCCGCCAAGGGTAGGGGAGAAGCCCTCGACCACGTGCTGCTTCACGGCCCTCCGGGACTCGGAAAGACCACACTGTCGCACATCATCGGCAACGAAATGGGTGTAAACGTGAAAGTTACGTCCGGTCCTGTGATTGACAAGCCCGGCGACCTGGCGGGTCTTCTAACAAATCTTGAGCCGCACGACGTGCTGTTCATCGATGAAATACACCGGCTTTCGCCTGTCGTCGAGGAGTATCTATATTCGGCGATGGAGGACTACAAGATTGACATCATGATCGAGAGCGGCCCCAGTGCAAGAAGTGTCCAGATTTCCATTAACCCCTTCACCCTCGTGGGTGCGACAACGCGCTCCGGACTCCTCACAGCGCCGCTCAGATCGCGCTTCGGGATTAACCTGCGACTTCAATATTACGACACGCCCACTCTCGGCAACATAGTGAAGCGCTCCGCGTCGATACTCGGCATACCAGTTGATGAGGATGCCGCATACGAGATAGCGAGCCGCAGCCGCGGTACACCCCGTATCGCCAACCTCCTCCTGCGAAGGGTGCGCGACTTCGCCCAGATAAAGGGCGACGGAACGATAACGCTTCCCATTACCCAGGTTGCCCTCAAGGCTCTTAATGTCGACCAGCACGGACTCGACGAGATGGACAACCGTATCCTGAGCGTGATAATTGAGAAGTTCAAGGGAGGCCCGGTTGGACTGACCACAATAGCCACGGCCGTAGGCGAAGACCCCGGCACCATTGAGGAGGTTTACGAACCTTTCCTCATCCAGGAAGGCTACCTCATGCGCACGCCGCGCGGACGGGAAGCCACCGATTTGGCGTTCAAGCACCTCGGAAAATCCAGGTACGTTTCCGACCAAACCTCGCTGTTCGATTAGCCATGCGTCTCAAACTCTGTAAACGACCGCAGTTCAGATGATTTCCATTAAAATATTGTTCAATAGTAAACTATGACCATAAAAGAAGTTACCCGGTATTTGGAAAGCAAGTTTCCGTTGAGTTTGCAGGAAGATTTCGACAACTGCGGTGTTCAGTGCGGTGACGTGACACAGGAGGTGTCCGGCGTGATGGTCTGCTTTGAGATGTCAGACGCAGTCATCGGCGAGGCCGTGTCCAAAAACTGCAATCTTGTGATTTCGCACCACCCGCTGATTCTGAGGCACGGCATAACCAAGGTAGTTCCGACCGACAGGGTGGGGAGCATGATTTGCAAAGCGTTGAAAAACAACATTGTGCTTTATTCTATGCACACCAATATTGACAGCGGCGAGGGCGGCGGCAACGACCTCTTCGCGGAGAAACTCAAATTGCAGGATATTAGGGTGCTTTCGCCGCATCAGTCGCGTTTTAGAAAGCTGGCAGTGAATGTGCCTGAGAGCCACGTGGAAAGCCTCAAGGCTGCCCTCTTCGAGATTGGCTGCGGCGAGCAGGGCAACTACCGGGAATGCTGCTTCTCGCTCGTAGGAATGGGACAGTTCCTTCCCGCTGACACTGCAAAACCCTATGTCGGGAATATAGGTTCTTTAGAGACTGTCGGGGAAACGCGTCTTGAAATGATTTACCCTTCCAACATCCAGCAGGCTGTCATCAGGGCAATTTACGAGAACCACCCGTACGAAGAGCCCGCTTTCGACCTCATTCCGCTTTCCAACACAAGCAGGATCACAGGTCTCGGAAGAATCGGCCAACTCCATGAGGAGCAGTCTGTTCCCGAATTTCTCGATTTCCTGAAGAAGTCGCTTGGACTCGAGCATCTCAGGTTCTGCGGTAACGAGAGCGGGAAAGTCAAAACCGTGGCTGTTTGTGGCGGCGGCGGCGCATCGTTCATCGACCTTGCCATTGCCCAGGGCGCCGACGCCTACATCTCCGGCGATTTCAAATACCACGACTTCTTCAAGTCATATTCAGGCACTCTTTTAGTGGATATCGGACATTATGAGGGCGAATGTTTTATCAAAAACATTATTTTCAATCTATTAAAAGAAAAATTTACTACTTTTGCGGTCTTGAATTCTGAAACTGAAGGAATAAGTGTTAAGTATTATTAACAGTTTGATTATAACACATTTACAATAAATATGGCAAAAAAAGAAACTACCGAGGAAAGTCTTGAAACTGGCGTAAAAAAAACAAAGGCGGGAAAAATTGTCCCTAAAATGAAAAAAGTGGCGCCAAAAAAAGTTAAGACAAAGCAGGTAGAGGAGGAAGCGACCCAGGAAGAGGAAATTCAAGTGGTTGAGGAGAAAGGTGTTGAACAGAAAAAAGCACCCAAAACCACCACCAAAGAGACAATCATAGAAGACGACGAGGTTACAGTTGAGAAGTCTTCCGAAGGTGTGATTGAGGTCAAGAAGCATGAGACGAGCCAAAGCACCGCCGAAGAGCTTTCGATAGAGCAGAAACTCCTGTCTCTCTATAACCTTCAGAAAATATGCTCAAAGATTGACGACATCAGGATGATTCGCGGCGAGCTGCCCGAGGAAATTCGCGACAACGAGGACGAGTACGAGGGAATGCGCACACGTATCGGCAAATACAACGACGACATCAACAATCTCAACCTCAAGATAGCCTCCGAGAACACCAATATAGAGGAGGCAAACGCCGCAATCAAGAAGTATGAGGAGCAGCAGAACTCCGTCCGCAACAACCGTGAATACGAGGCGCTCAGCAAAGAAATTGAGTTCCAACAGCTCCAAATACAGGTTGCCGAGAAGCACAAGGAAAAACATGCTGCCGAAATAGCCGACAAAAAGGCCAAAATCGAGGAGGCAGACGAAAAACTCAAGGAACTCGAAGAGATTCTCGAGCAGAAGAAGGCCGAACTCGAAGTCATTGTGGCCGACACCGAAAAGGAGGAGAAGGAACTTCTTGCAACCGCCGGCGAGCTTCGTGAGAAGGTTAGCGACACGCGACTGCTATCCGCCTTCGACAGGATACGCAAGAGCGCCCACAACGGTCTCGCGATAGTGCGCATCGAACGCGACGCCTGCGGCGGCTGCTTCAGCAAAATCCCGCCGCAACGCCAGCTCGACATCTGTCTCCACAAGAAAATCATTGTGTGCGAGGCTTGCGGCCGCATCTTCATCGACGACAAACTCGTGAAGGACCACGAGAACGAATAAAACGGAAAGTTAAACTTTCTATGCAATAAAAAGTCAATAAGTCCGTCTTTGTCAAACAACGATTTTTGAAACACACTTTTAAAAACTAAATAAATGAAAAAAGTATTAAGCGTAATTTGCATGGCTTTCGTTGCCGGAGGACTCTTGTTCTCATCATGTGGTAAGAACTACAGCATCACCGTGAATGTAAACAACGAAGGTTGGGGAACAGTAACCGGAACCGGCACTTATGCCGAGAATGCTGTTGTTACAATCGCTGCTACACCTAACGCTGGCTACAGCTTCGTGAAGTGGAACGACGGCAGCACCGAGAACCCTCGCCAAATCACCGTTGTTGAAAACGCAACCTACACAGCCTACTTCGAGGCTATTCCTGTTGAACCCACTGTTAACGTTACTTTCGACGGCGCATCTTGGTCGGCAGGTGCAATTGTCGGAGCTTACTTTCCAAAATCAACTGCCTGGGACGTTCTTGCGCGCCGAACAGAAGGCAGCATGTACCCTTCAACGGAAATTTCTGTAATAAAGAACACAACAGGAACAGTATCTGAAAACTGCAATGAAAATGGCCATTTTGTGGGTGATATTAATTGGGTTGAATATTACAAGCAAACTTATTTGGTTGATAAGGATAATAACCCTTTTGGCGACTGGTGGGCAAAGTCAGCAACAATTAACATTTCGGCTTTCGATGCTACAGCTCTTACAATGAGCTCAACAACAACCGCAGTTATGTTTGACGCATCAGTCGCTTTGGTTGAAGGAGGCGTTGGCGTTGACGCAGCTCCCACTGCAAATATGGCAGTCAACATGACAAACATTGCTCTTGAGGAGCGAGCTGAATCAAAAGCTCCTGTGAAATCTTTCAAGAACCTCAGGGTTGCAAGATAATTAGGATTGACATAACGAAATAAAATGCTCACGTTGTCAAGGCGTGGGCATTTTTTTAATATTGAAATTATGAGAAGATCAGTTCTCTTTTTTGCAGCATTGTCGTTATCACTGCTGCTCCATTCCTGCAACACTGAGAGAAGGCTGATAGAGGAGTCGGCCTTGGGTTACCTCGACGCCATGGGCAACTACAGAATCAAGGAGGCTGAGGCATACGCAACCCCGGAGACTGTGGAGGGCACCCTTCGGCAAATCGAGAAGTATATAATGCCAAACCTCGACTCCTCGTTCCTCCGTCAGAACACCCCGGCTACAATCGTAATCAAGGACGTGTCCATGACCAGTGACACGACCGCCGAGGTCTCCTACACAAAAACCACGCCTATCCAGGTCCAGGACGGCAAGCTCGATATGAGAAAAAGGGGAAAAGAGTGGAAAGCCTATGTAAAAATCCAAATACCCGAAACCCTGAAAATCGAGCACAAGGTTGACACGAAGGCCTTGGAGGAAAAATACAAGGGCAAGCTCAGAAAAGCCAGGGAGGGGGAGGAGCCGCCTGCCTCAAACCGCAGGAAGCAGTAGGGCGAAACCTACTTTTCTCCGGTAACCAAAGCGTCGGCCACCACTTCGGCTACTGACTTTATCTCTATGCCAAGGCTGTATTCCTTGTTGATTTGCATCAGCTGGTCGGCGCAGTTGTGGCACGGTGTTATCACAACGGTGGCTCCGGTTGCCTTTATCTGGTCGGCTTTGATCTTGCCGATTTTCAGCCGCCTCTCGTTGTATTCGCTCATGGCGAGCATTCCACCCCCGCCACCACAGCAGAAGTTGTCGCTGCCGGTCGGGGTCATCTCCACGAGTTCGGGCACGGCCGCCTTCACCACGAAGCGCAGTGAGTTGTACAAGCCTCCGTTGCGCGTTATGTTGCACGGGTCGTGGATGGTGTATTTCTTGGCGTTCAGCGACTTGTCGAGCCTTATTTTTCCCGACTTTATGTAATCTTCTATCAATTCCACAAGTGATATGACCTTGAAGTCGGGTCTCTCCTTCATGTAGTTGGGAGCTTCCCAGCGGAGGGCGCGGGTGCCGTGGCCGCATTCGCCTAAAACCAGCGTCTTGCACTTCAAGCGGTGGATTTCGTCGTACATGTGCTGCGCTATCTGCTTTGCGTGTTGGTCGTTGCCTGAGAAATACCCGTAGTTTGTAACATCATACATTTCATCAGACAAGGTCCAGTCGGCTCCGGCGGTGTGGAAGATCTTGGCGGCGGCCGCAATCGACAGCGGGAAGAACTTCGGCTCGCGCGGGTTCAGGGTGTAGAGCAGCTCCGAGTTCTCCTTGTTGAGGGGGATGAGCGTTTCTTCGGTCTCAAGCTCGTCCTGAAGTTCCTCCTGCATCCATTCTATGGTGTCTATGTAGTCCTCCTTGGGGATTGCCATGTTGTTCTTGGTCTTCAGCGCGGCGTCGACGGTGGCCTGGAGCGATGCCGGCACGCAGCCCATCGCGGCGAGCATCCTTCGCCCTGTCCTCACCACAAACGGAATGTCAACGCCGATGGAACAGTGCTTCACGCATCTTCCGCACATTGTGCATGAGCCGAAAAGCTCGTCAACAAGCTCAGGGATTACGTCCTCGGTGAGCTCCCTGGCATTGGCAATCTTGGGCGCAACCTTTCCGAGGAACGTGCAGTACCTGCGATAAATGGAAGAGACCATGTCGACCTTTTTACCCGGAATGTATTTCGGTTCGTTGAAGGTCTTGAAGAAAAGGCAGCTCGAATCGCACAGCCCGCAATGAACGCAGGCGTTGAGATGGGTTACCAATTTGCTGTCGGTGTGCTTTGTGAGAATGTCGACGGCTTTCCGGATGTTTTCTTGTGAGATTTCGCTCATGTCAAATTATTTTCGGCAAAAATACACAAAACTTTCTATCTGCCGGCACTAAACTTTCGGGCAAAAAACCTATCTTTGCACCCAAAATGAAAATGCGGTCTTCAGACTGCGAACCGACATAGTACCAACCTCAATAACATCCTGAATATGAGATACAGAATACTTGCGCTGCTTGCACTTGCGTGCGTTACTTTCCAGAACGCCACAGCGCAGTCACCAAACAAAAACTATCAGCAGAACAAGACCAAGATGGATCAACTGCTAAATGCCATAAACTCCATGTATGTGGATTCCGTCGACTTCAACCCTATGGTCGATAAGTCGATAAACGCCATGCTGAAGGAGTTGGATCCGCACACTGCTTACATACCGCCCAAGGACGTGCAGGCCATGACCGAGCCGCTCCAGGGCTCGTTCGACGGCATTGGGGTAACTTTCCAGCTCATCAAAGATACAATAAATGTGATGGAGGTTATCATCGACGGCCCGTCGGAGAAGGTGGGCATCATGCCGGGCGACAAGATAGTGAAGGTTGACGACACCCTCGCCGTGGGCGAGAACATCACCAACGACTGGGTGAGGAAGCACCTTCGCGGCAAAAAAGGGTCGAAGGTGAAGGTTACAGTAGTGCGCGGACGCAAGAAAGAGCCTATAGAGTTCGTGATCACCCGCGGCGCAATACCCATGCACAGCATCAATGTGAGCTTCATGGCCGACTCCACGACAGGTTACATCAAGCTCGAGCGTTTCGCGGCCACTTCGACCAACGAGCTCAGGAAGGCAATCACAAAGCTGAAAGGCCAGGGAATGCAGGATCTCATACTGGACCTCAGAGGCAACGGCGGCGGCTATCTCAACATCGCCTTCGAGGTCTGCGACCAGTTCATATCAGGGAAGCGCATGATTGTGTACACCGACAACTTCCGCAAAACCGGCGAAAAATACTTCTCTTCGCAAGACGGACTCTTTGAAGAGGGCAAGCTTATTGTGCTTGTTGACGAGAATTCCGCCTCGGCAAGCGAGATTACCTCCGGCTGTATCCAGGACTGGGACAGGGGGCTCGTTATAGGGCGCAGGACTTTCGGCAAGGGACTGGTGCAGAAGCCGCTGCGGTTGATTGACCAGTCTGAGGTCAGACTTACGATTTCGCATTACTACACGCCTACCGGGCGCTGCATCCAAAAGCCCTACGACGACGGTTTGGACGCCTATTTCAAGGATTTGCAGACACGCGCCAACAACGGGGAGTACTACACCGCCGACAATATCAAGTTCCCCGACTCCCTCAAGTTCAAGACACCCCATGGCAGGGTGGTATATGGCGGAGGCGGCATAATGCCCGACATATTCATTCCCCTCGACACCACGAAATATTCAACGCTTTTCAACGAAATCGTAAGGAAGGGAATATTTGGAAACTTCGTGGTTGACTATCTTGAGAATAACCGGGAGAAGCTGCACCGCGAGTACCGCGACTTCGAAGATTTCCAGAAAAACTACAAGATTTCCGACGAGTTCTATAACGATTTTATGAAATTCGCCAAGGAGGAAGGCTTGAGCGAGTCGGCATCGTTTGTCTTCAGCGATTATGCCAACGCGTTCATAAAGGAGAACAAGGGAAGGCTCGACTCCATTTTCAAGAAGGCCGACGACTTCGACAAGGAGGTGTTCGACACGATGTTCACGAACTACATTACAAAGACTTACGCCGAGATGCAGAGACTGCGCAACGAGGAACACGCCGCCGACTTCATCAAGGAGTACCTGCGTTTTGAGATTGCGCGCGGTCTCTACGGCTACGGCGACGCGTACCGCGTGTTCCTCGAGAGCGACGACACGTTCCAACAGGCAGTGCAGATTATGCACAACAAAAAGATTTTCAGGAAGTACAAGGTCGCCGTGAAATAGGTTAAACGGTAGAGAAAGCGCTGAAGCGGCAGTAACTTCGTTTGCTGCCGCTTCTTTTTTTCAGAGCAAAAAAAAGAGGAACACATTAACTGCATTCCTCTTGTTGAGCGGAAAACGAGACTCGAACTCGCGACCCCGACCTTGGCAAGGTCGTGCTCTACCAACTGAGCTACTTCCGCTTG
>CADBQG010000004.1 GCA_902796805.1 uncultured Bacteroidota bacterium | reverse complement strand
CAAGCACTACTCGTTGGAGACGCTCCGGCAGAAGAGCTTCATCGGGCGGGAGGGGGTGAGTATGCTCGGCATCAGCACCGCCGCCGAAAGCATCGGCTTCCGCACCCTTGGTGTGCATATCTCGTTTGAGCAGCTGTGTGAGGCACCCCTGCCCTGCATCGTGCATTGGAAACAAAACCATTTTGTGGTCGTTTATGACATCAAAATCAGGAAAAATCGGGAACGCCACGTTGTAGGGGCGAATAATCATTCGCCCCTACGGACACCTTGCGACGGAACGGTCTATGTGGCCGACCCCGCGCAGGGTCTCGTAAAATTCACCGTGCAGGAATTCCTGTCGGGATGGCTCAGCACCAAAACGGAAGGACAGGACGAGGGCGTGGCACTGCTCTTAGAACCCACCCCGGATTTCTATGCTGCGGAGGACGAGAAACAGGACAAGACCAAACTCCGTTTTGTGCTGCAGTACCTCAAACCCTACAAAAAGCTCATCGTGCAGCTTTTCCTCGGGATGCTGCTCGGCACGTTGCTCCAACTCATCTTCCCCTTCCTCACCCTGTTGTTTTGTGCAAATACACAATTTGTTGAAATACAAACCAACCAACCAACGACTAACGTTGTGATTTTCACTCTCGTCAATTCCATATATCCATTATGATTAAAGTTGCAAATGTACATTTTTTATCGTGTTTGCCGACGAGATGTCAATCCGATAGGGCGGTGTTGCAGAAGGCGCGGTTTATCTTTTCAACGATGCTGTTTGCGCCGACGATTGTTTCTGCTGTGTTTATTGCTGTGATAGGCACGCCGCAACACCCGTGAAGGTTCACGTTCTGTCCAGTCTGAAGCAGGTTCACGGCCTTTGTTCTGATGGGAACATAGCCGTGCTGAAGCCTGTCGCAGTCCTTCACGATACCGTACAGCGCGCCGTCAGGCTCGTTGTAGAAGTCGCGTATCGTCAGCGGCGATGAGGTGAAATATCCGTCAATGTGATTCTCGAAGCCGGGAATGACCCTGTCCATGATCTTGAACATCTTCATAGCCTGGCACTTTTTCCAATCCTCGTAGTCCTTGCCACGACTTCCGGCAGTTGTTTCCGCCCATCTTTCGCAGGCTGAAAACGGCATCAGGGACAGTATCTCCATTGTTTCGGCGTATTCGCCCTGAGATTCGGAACAAGGTGTGAGGTAAATCAGAGTCCTTGGCCAGTTGCTCTCGTCATATTCCCCGTGTGCCCAAGATTTTTCGTAGTCTTTCTGCACATAGCATGGATGGTTTATGTACTTTAGGCTGTCTGGCTTGAGTTTGACGTATATGGTGAAGGCGGAATATGTGTTCTCTGTTTGGTTTATCCTGTTGCGGTAGGCTTTTGTGAAGAGCTTGCTGTCGGTGAGTTTGAGGAACGATGACGGATGTATCGCGGAGATGTAGATGTCGGCCTGGTAGGTGTTGCCGCGTGAAGTGACGACATGCTTTACCTCCTTGTCTTCAATCACCACTTCTGAAACCGTCTCGTTGCAGATCACCTTTCCGCTGTTTGTCTCAATCACCCATGTAAGTGCCTCGGCGAGCTGCTTGGCGGCTCCGGCAAACCTGCTCTGTCCGTTGATGTAGAGGACGTTTATCAGTGCGAAGATGTAGGCGGGTGTGTGCCCGGCCATTCCTCCGCAGAGAGGGTTCATGTAAGACAGGACTTCACGAAGTTTCGGGTTTTTTATGAAATGTCTTATGAATTCGTCGGCAGGCTTGAAGAACCATTCGTCGTGTGCAAGATCCCCGTCTTTGTCGGTTATCAGTCTGAAGAGCGGCATTTCATCGGCCAGCGCGAACAACTTTTCCACATAGTTCCTTATGTTGTCCATCTCTTCCGGGAACTCGCCTTGGAAATATGCTGTGAAGTTCTCTTTTCCCTCAGGCACCCTGAAGGTGCGGTTGTCGGACAGGAACGTAATCTGGTCCATGCAGTCGTGGTCGACGTCCTTTATCTTCAGTTTGTCGATAATTCCGAGGTAGTTGCATATCTTGAATACGGTGCCGTCGTTCTTGAAGCCTCCGAGAATGTGCATTCCGGTGTCGAACGATTTGCCGAGGCGCCTGAACGACTGTAGGCCTCCTCCTATCGAGGGATTCTTTTCAAGCACTGTCACGCGGAACCCTTCCTTTGCAAGAAGCGCGCCGGTGAAAAGGCCTCCCATGCCGCCACCTATCACGATTATCTCGTTAACCTTGCTTTTGTTGTCCGTCCTCATGACTTTATGGTGTAGTAGTTGCGGTAATATTCGGCGATTCTGTTGTGTTCGTCGGTTTCAACATCCTTGCAGAGTTCAGAGTAATGTTCGATATAATGGTGTCGCATATTCTTGGCTGCTATGAGGTCTGGGTCGTGCTCTGTGCCGTTTTCACTTTCGGTTTGCAGCCTGCGGCGTTCGCCGACTTCAAGCAGCGCGCTGCCCTCGCACATCAGCACTTCCTCCTTCGGGAGCACATGTCCGGCCCCGTGTATGTAGAGCGGGAGGATGTCGGCGTCAAGGCTTCTTGCAAGAGCGAAAGCACCCTTGTGAAACCTCATTATCCGGCAGTCGGGCGACCTTGTGCCTTCGGGGAATATGCATATTGAGTAGCCTCTTTCGTGCAGGTCGCGAAGCTTCGGCAGGTTCTCGTCGAATCCGTTGCTCACCGGATAGCACTCGGCTTTCCTTATCACGAGTCCGTACAGAGGGTTTTTCCACACCCAGTCGTTGGTGAGGAACACTATCTTGGGCGACAGCGAAAGGATGTACAGTATGTCCAGGTGGCTCTGGTGGTTGCAGATGATGACGGCGGGCTTGTCGAAACTCTCGCCGTGCTCATTCTTTAAGGTGAACTTGATGCCCGGTGCGTGGTTTGCAAAGAACCGGGCGAACCTTTGCAGCATCCTGTGGTATTTCTCCTTTGTGGCCTCGCTGTCTCTCCTGAAAAGGAAGTGAAGCAATGTGTATGGCTGGACTATGAACAGCACTGTTATGGCGAAAGCGGCGCCGTAGGGCAGCGAGTAAACAAGACGCTTCAATGTTATCGGTGCAAACCGTCTCTTCCCGTTCTTCATGGTGAGGAAGTCGAAAACAAACGCGGGCAGGAACGAGGTGAGCAATACCACGGTGAACATCCCGATTATCGTCACTGTGGCGAGTGACCGTAGGGCGGGGTGCTTCGCCACGATCAGGCATCCGATACCGGCGAACATTATCGCTGCCGAGATGAAGACGCTGTGCTTGTAGGCGGCGAGTCGCGGCTTCCCGGTGGTGTTCTCGTAGAGAAGCCCCTCGGTGATGAATATCGTGTAGTCGTCGCCTTGCCCAAAGATGAAGGTGGCGAGTATGATGTTCACGATGTTGAACTGTATCCCGCAGAGGTGCATCAAGCCAAGTATCCAGAGCCAGGCAACCGCCAATGGCAGGAAGGCGATGAGCACAATCTCTATTTTCCTGAATGAAACCAGTAGGAAAATGAAGACAACAACACCGCATACGAGACCAACAAAGTCGAACGATTCACGCAGCATACTCACAAGACGGTTCCCGATGTCGTCGTTGGAGAAAGTGTAATAGTCGTTGGAGGTAAAGCCTATCCTTTCGTGCAGCGCCGCCTTGTTTCCGGTGTGCACGTAGTTCACTATCTTGCAGCCGTCATCGCCAAGGAAGACATATTTGTCGAGGAATGGCTGCACAAAGTCGTTGAACTCCTCGGCCTCCGCCACGCCGCATTCTTCTGACACCAGAGTGGTGAAGGGGTGGAAGGCTGTCACAGCGAAGCCCTCAGAGCCCGCCTCGAGTTCAAACCTCCTTAAGAACTCCTTGCGCGACTCGTCCTGCCAGAAGTTGTTCCACCGGTCCGCCGCCTCACGCATGGCTTTCTCGTCGGGAAGGAATTCGCCGAGCCCGCTGACAACAGCACCAGGGTCGGCCTCCCTTATCTTCCTGACCAGGGTGTTGTTGTTCTCCACGGCCGACTTCAGGTCGTCGCCTTGCGAAATTGCGTAAACGGCATCTGTGGGCTGTATTTGTGAAAGCACTTTCATGCCCTCCCTCTGCTGGCCGGTCATGTAGTTTATATGCGAAAGGTCGCTGTCGAATGATGTTTTTGTTGAGAAGTATCCAAGAATTATTGTGAGTATGGCAATGGAAACGGCGATGTAGGGTTTGGCTTTGCTGCGAGAAAAATGTATGTCGGAGATTTTGCCGAAAATCCTGCTTGCGGATGGCGACGGGCGGCGCTTTGCGAGGTGGGGGAGGAAGACAAGGACGAAGACGATGGTTCCGAGGAGCGCCAGTGCGCCGAAGACGCCGAGGTCGCGCATGGCCTGCGCGTCAAGCCATACAAGGCAGAGGAACGCGGCCACGGTCGTGAGGTTGCCGGTCAGCAAAGGCATGGCCATCTCCTTCAAGGCCTCGCGCCTGTCGCCCGTCTCCTTGTACTCGTCGAGGAAATGAAGCGGGTAGTTCGCGGCGATGCCGATGATCACCGAGCCGATGCCGAGGACTATTATTGAGGTTGAGTCGTTTAGCAGCGACATCCCCGCAAGGGCGAAAAGAACCCCGAAAAGTATTGAGACTCCCACCCAGAGGATGTCTGAAAGCCTCCTGTAATGCAGAATCAATATGAGGAATATGAGCGCGGCGGCTATAGCCACAGCCAACATCGAGTCCTTCTTAATCCTTGCGGCGTTCGACACGGCTATCAGTGGAGCGCCAACCGCAGTGATTTCAATGTCGGGGTTCTCCTTCTGCAAGTCGGCCAGGATGCCGTTAACACGCTTTGCGAGCAGGGTGTTGTTGCCGCTCTCGTTTGCGCCGTAGGGGGTCTCGAAGGTCACTATCCCGTACTTTCCGTCGCTGGTGAACATGTGGTCATCGACTATTCGCACCGAGCTGTTGGTGTTGAGAGTCTGAAGCTTCTTCAACGCGGGCGAGAACAGCCTCAGGGGATCGTGGGCAATGCTGTTAGTGAAGGCGCCTGCCGTCGGGAGCATCAGTGTCTTCTTGTCTTCGCGAAGCTGCCTGCCTATGAAGCCGGGGGTCTGTATGAGTGAGTCAATGCGCAGGTAGTCCTCCTCGTTGAGCAGGTAAGGAATGTGCTCGTACACCGCCTCGACAAGGTCGAAAGCCTGCGTTTGGTCGACGGTTGCAAAGACATTCTCGGCAATGTCCTCTTCCTCGACGGTCTCCGCAAAAGCATCCATCACCTCGATGATTCTCTCTGTATCTGTAGAGTCCTTGCCGGAGAACAGCACGGCGATGGTGTTCCTTGCCGTGAGTTCCTCGAGCGACTTGCCGAGTTCACGGTGTCTGTTGTTGTTCGGGAGGAATTTCGAGATGTCCTCCTCGTAGTTTATCCGCCAGGCCATGAAAGCGAAAACCGTAGAGAACAAGACCAAAATGGCGATTGTCAGCCAGCGCCTTTTCTCGAGGAAATCATATATGGCGAGGAGAAGTTTTGTCATCTTTCAAGGCTGTTCTCAATGGTTTTTTCAAGAAGGTCGAGCGCGGCGCCGACCTCTATTGGGGCGGAAATCCTTCTCTTGCCCTCGTACACGCATACAAGACCGCGGGTGGCTCCCACGATGCCGAAATCTGCGTCGGCCATTTCGCCAGGACCGTTCACAATGCAGCCCATCACCCCGATCTTGAGGTTTGGATGCCCGGAGAAACGCTCCTTAACTTTAGAGAGCACAGTTTGTATGTCGTATTGCGTGCGCCCGCATGAAGGGCACGCGATAAATTCGGTGTTTGTGAGCCTTATTCTGCATGATTGCAGGATAATATTCTCGGTTTCAGATATTTGCGCTTTGGTAAAGTTGGGGTTTGATAGTTCAAGACTGGTGAGTTTGCTCCGGGAATGTGCGTTGCAGGTTACCGCCGCCGCGCGGCAGAGCCACCTCTCATAGTCGCTCTCGTCGTCGTGGAAGTGCAGTGTAGTGCCGTTAATTCTGACCGACTCAGGAATGATATTTTTCAGCGATGATACCAGCTTGTGCGCGAAAGGCGGTTCGTTTTCCGGGTCCTCTGTGAGCGACACCCGTATCGTGTCGCCGATGCCTGAAAGCAGCAGCGCGCCAATGCCCGCCGCCGATTTGGCCCGCCCCTCAACACCGTTGCCAGCCTCCGTGACGCCAAGATGAAGGGGAAAGTCAAGGTTTCGCTCCAACATTCTTGCATGTAGGAGCCGTGTGGCCTCCATCATTGTAAGCACGTTGCTCGACTTCATGGAGACCACTATGTTCCCGAATCCGTATGCGGTGCATATCTCGAGCCATTCCATCGCCGAGGCCACCATTGCCTCCGGCGTGTTGCCGTATCTGCCCACGATACGGTCGCAGAGCGAGCCGTGGTTTATCCCGACGCGGATGGCGGTGCCGTTCTCGCGGCAGATCTCTATCAGCGGCTTTGCCCTCGAGGCCATCCGCTCTAATGCGGCCTGGTACTCTTCTTCAGACATTGCCTTCTCGGAGAAGTTCCTCTTGTCGGTGAAGTTCCCGGGGTTTATGCGCACTTTGTCGACTATCGGGGCGACCGCCTCGGCCACTTTCGGGTTGAAGTGCACGTCGGCGATGAGCGGTATATTGCCGGCGCCCGTTTCCGCGAGCCTGCCCTTTACAGTCCTCAAAGTTTCGACTTCTTTCATCGACGGCACTGTAACTCTCACCATCTCCGCACCGGCCTTGGCCATTCTTTCGATCTGGCTCGCGGTGGCGGCAACGTCGAGGGTGTCGGTGTTCGTCATCGACTGCACCACTATAGGAGCGTCGCCGCCGATCTTGACATTGCCGATTGAAAATTGTCTTCTGCTGTTCATCGCGTTTATTACTGGGTGAATCCCTGCGCGCGGAGCTCAACCCTGAGGTTGTCGCCGGTTACGAGGTTGTATCCTGAGGCCGCGTCGGTGATGTATCCGATGATGGAGACGTTGTCAATCCTCTTGATGTTCTCGAAGTCACCCTGCTTTATGGTGAACATAAGTTCGTAGTCGTCGCCGCCGTTAAGCGCGGCAACGGTGTGCACTATGTCGAGGTCTTTCAGCGTTACGAATGTCAGTTCCGTCATGGGAAGTTTTTCCTCAAAGATGGAGCAGCCCACGCCGGAGGCCTTGCAGATCTTGAGCGCGGCGTCGGCGATGCCGTCGCAGACGTTGGTCATCGAGGTGGGCAGAATGTTTTCGCGGCGCAGTGCCTCTATTATGTCCGTCCGCGGCTCTGGCTTTATCTGGCGCTGAAGCAGGTAGTCCTTTCCTGTGAAGTCGGGTTGCGCGTTTGGGTTGACGTTGAACACCTTCTTCTCGCGTTCAAGCAGGAGAAGCCCTGTGTATGCCGCAGCGAAGTCGCCCGACACGCATATCAGCTCGTTCTCCGCGGCCCCTTTCCTGGAGCAAAGGAGAGTCGGCTCGCATTCCCCCACAGCCGTGAGCGAGACAACAAGCTCCCGCGGCGAGGCCGTGAGGTCGAACCCCACAATGTCGGTGTGAGAGGTGTCGCAGCACCCTGCGATGCCGGTCAGCAGCTCGTTCACCATCTTCAGGTCGAAACGGTCTGATATCCCTATCGACACCATGAGTTGCGAAGGCACCGCGTTCATGGCCAGAATGTCGGAAAAAACGATGGTCGAAAGTTTGTATCCGAGATGCTTGAGGGGAAAATATGTGAGGTCGAAGTGCACGTTCTCGATGAACGCTTTGGAGGATACAACGGTCTGGTTGCCGTTTGTCTCCACTACTGCGGCGTCGTCGCCTGCCGCCACTATGGTTGATGAATTCTCTTTGGGGAAATACTTGGAGAACTCTGACAGAAGCTCCTGTTTGCCCGGCAGTCTGGTGGTGGATGTTTCCTTGTTTTCAGTCATCTCTGTATAAATTGTTTGGCGACAATAACATCAAAAGAGGCTTCCCAAGCCTCTTTTTCAGCCCTGTGCGGGTGGGGGGACTCGAACCCCCACGGCTCTCACCACCAGATCCTAAGTCTGGCGCGGCTACCAATTACGCCACACCCGCTAAAAAAACGGCTGCAAATATACACTTTTTTTGTTTTTGGCAAATACCCTGCGACAGTATCGAAAGGTGATTGATATGTTGTTGATATTCAATATGTTCGATAAAGCGATTGTTCATTTCTTTTTCAAAGTCAGGAAGGGTTTCGTGAGATCGAGGTATTCGGCAGTGTGATTGTGGTTTTCGTCAAGAATTGAGAAATCGCTTTCCGAAAAAGGCTTGCATTTTTTGGAGAATTCCATCACTACGCGGTTCGCGGGCTTTGCGGCGGTGGGATGAATGTACACTTTCCTGTTGCAGAACATAACGCCCTCGGCAGCGTCGGTGAAAGTCTCGCTCTCCGCCTTGGGCAGTATAATGGAGAGCCTCCCATTTTCAGCCAGAAGTCTTTTGGAAAGCAGCAAAATCTCCCCAAAAGTGAGGTTGCCGTCGCCGTGCTTGCTTCTTAACTTCGTTTTCTCTGAAGGAAGAAGGCAATTGTGGAAATATGGCGGGTTTGTGAGTATAAGGTCAACGCTTCCTGGCTCGTTTTTTTCTGCAAACTCTTGGAAGCTTGTGTTCTCGAAGACAAAGCGACTTCTGTGGAGAAGGCCGAAGTTGGCGGCGTTTCTCTCTGATTCGGCCACCGAGTCGGCGTCGATGTCGATTCCGTGGATAGTGGGGCGGATGCCGTTGTCGGCATACCTTTGGGCAGCGCAGAATGCCACAACACCGCACCCGCAACCGAGGTCGAGTACGGAAGCCTCCCCGCCGATGTCGGTGAGAAGCGCCAGAAGGACGGCGTCGGTGCCTATCTTCAGCGTGCTGTTCTCGTGTTCTAAGGAGAATCTCTTGAAATGGAACATCTATGAGCAGAATACTTCCAAAAGACGAGACCGGACGCCACAGGTTATCTTGACTTCTTCAATCTCCGCCGGCACGAGGAACACGTCGCCGGCCTCAACGTGCTCGTTGAAGTTGTCGGAGACAAGGTGCACATGTCCCTCAAGGCAGATGTATATCACAAACGAGTCGATGTCGGCGAACGACTTGACCATGGTGGTGTCGATCTCGAGCAGGTTTGTGTAGAAGTAGGGCGAGCGCACGAGCTTCACGGTCTTGTTGGGCGTGCTTTTGTATCCAACCCTGAAGTCGGCGTTGTTGGCCGCGAAATCTATAGACTCGAGAGCTTCCTCGTAGTGCAGTTCGCGGCTTTTGCCATTTTCATCAACCCTGTTCCAGTCGAAAATCCGGAATGTTATGTCGGACGACTGCTGTATCTCGGCGAGCAGCACGCCCTTGCCGATGGCGTGCACGGTGCCTGCCGGTATCATGAAAGTGTCGCCTTTTGCCACGGGGTGGAACCGGAGCAGCTCCTCAAGCGTGCCGTTCTCCACGGCGTCGAGGTAGACTGCCTCGTTAACTTGTCTGTTGAAGCCCACGTACAGGCCCGCGCCCTCGTCGGCCTGCACAACGTGCCACATCTCGGTCTTGCCGTTTTGCCCGTACTTCTCCATAGCGACTCCGTCGTCGGGGTGCACCTGCACCGAAAGGTTCTCATGCGCGTCGATGAACTTTATCAGGAGGGGGAAGCCGAGGCCGTATTTCTCGTAGTTCTTCTCGCCTACGAGGTCGGTGAGGTACACTTCAAGAATCTCGTTCAGGTTGTTCCCGGCAAGAAATCCGTTGGATATCTCCGATTCGTCGCCTATAAGCCCCGAAACCTCCCAGCTCTCGCCGCAGTTTGCCACTCCTTCGAGGTTGTGGTTCAGGATTTTACCTATTTTATTGCCGCCCCAGACCTTCTCTTTAAGGATGGGCGTGAATTTCAAAGGATATAATGTGGAAGCCATGTTATTGAACTTGGTAATAGTTTCTGTTTTTGTGCTGATATGCCGCGCGCACCTTGTCGGGGTTGGAGCCTCTCACGTTCTTGAGAAAGCGCCATTTGCCGTCCTCCTCCACAAACCCCTGGTTAAGGCTCGACTCTGGTACGATGAAGGCCGGCACCGAAGGCATCGACTCGTCCATTGGAATAAGCTCTTCGAAGATGATCATGTTGCAGCGCTGTCTCTTGTAGTCGTAGTCGCGGGTCTGCGGGTTGTATCTCCCTGTGCTTACTAAGAACTCCTGGTTCTCGTAATCGAGGTGCATGGTGGCGTTCTTCGAGTATTCGAATATCACCCTTGAGACCTTCTCGGGGAAGTCCTTGAAGACCCTTCCTCCGAAAATCGGGGTCATCTCCTTGTTAAAGTGCAGTATCTCAATGATTTTCTGATTCGTGAATATGTCGTTGCCGTTCCAGCCGAGCAGCGTGTAATATGTTGTGTTCTTGGCTTTAACAGGTATTATCCGGTAATAAACCGCGCCGTACCATCTGTTGTGGTTGCCAACCAATGTCTTCGGGTAGTCGATGGCGCCCCGCTTGTCGTACAGCGGATAGAGGACGTATTTCTTGCGCCCTTCGTTGTACACGTGGACGAACCCGAAGTTCTCTGTTTCGAGGTCGTCCTTCACGATGTGCCAGGTGAATATCTTGAAGTTGTTGTCGGGAGACGTCAACACGCTGAAGTTCCTCGCCGAGTCCCACGAGTGCCTGAAAGAGTTAGGCATGTTCAGCACACCCTCAAGCATGGTCATGAAATCCTCGTTCAGTGATATGCGCGTTTCTTCGTCCGGCACGGTCATGACACGGTCGCGCAGAGCCACGAGGCTGTCTTCCAACGCCCTGAAATCTGGACTTTTCTGCGGGAACACGAAGAAAAAGGCCGACTGCAAAACCAATATTGTCAATATCCGCTTCATCTTTCTCTTAACGCCGCAAAAATAAAAAAATTACACTCTTGGATGACAATTGTTTTGCCATTATCGCATGAATAAGCGGTTTCCGGCCTCTTAAACCTGCGAAAATGCAGTGTTTGGGAGATAAAACACGGCAAAGTCGGATTGTCAAGAAAAATGTGTAATTTTGCGGTTTGTTTTAACAACTTGTTATTTATGAGATTGAAAAAATACGATTTGTATATGACATCAGTATTGTTGGGACTCGCTGTATTGCTCCTTTACATTCCAGTGAAGGCCCAGGAGTGCCGTGTTGTTGAGAGGAATGACGACGGTTTGACGCTCGTTTTCGAGTCTGGCGAGATTTCCTCGAAGACTGTCAAGACGGATGGGCGGCTCTTTTCAGAGTTGCTGATGGAAGGCTTCGGCTCTTCTTCGGTGAAAGGGGCGCCGCGGCTTCCGGTGATGTCGAAGATGGTGCCGGCGCCGGTCTGCTCAGGCGTGTCGGTGTCGGTGGTTGACTATGAGTTCGCAGAGTATGACTGTGCCGCCCTCGGGCTGGATTTCGACCTGCTTCCGTCGCAAGGATCTGTCCCCAAGTCGTCCCCGCGTCAGGCATTTTACATCAATGACAGCATCTACCACATCGACTCGTATTATTCCCTTCCTTTGGTGAGTGTTTCAGATAGAGGTGTTTACAGAAATGTTTCGCTTGCAGGGCTGACATTTTCCCCTGTGTCGTACAACCCTGTGTCGCGCAGGGTAAGGGTCTGCACCAGGGCTTTGGTAAAGGTTTCGTTCAACGGTGTTGACAAGGAAGAGACCACGAGAATTTCGAGGCATTCATCACGTATGTTCGGCATTGACTCTGAAATGTTGGCCTCTTCCGACGAGCCCCTCAGGGACGAGTACACATCATCCCCGATATCATATTTAATTGTAGCGCATTCCATGTTCCGCCAGAATCAGGACCTCCAGGAATTTGTGGAGTGGAAGAAAAAGCTCGGATACATTGTCAAAATAGCCTATACTGATGACCCCGGTGTTGGTACTTCCAGATACTCTATCAAGAACTACATAAAAGATTGTTTCGACAATGCCACAGAAGACCAGCCGGCGCCTCTGTTCCTTCTTTTAGTCGGCGACAACGAGCAGATCCCGGCGTTCAACGGCACTGTCGAGGACGAATATCATTTCACAGACCTTTATTATGCCGCCCAAGTAGGCAACGACTATCTTCCCGACTGTTATTACGGGCGTCTTTCAGCCCAGAACCAGACCGACCTCTCGAGCCAGATCAGAAAGATACTGACGTATGAGCAGTTCGCTATGGATGACCCTTCCTATCTCGGGAACGCGGTCCTGATAGCGGGACACGACAGCTATTTCGGTCCGCGCCATGCCAACGGCCAGATCAACTATGTCAACCAGAACTACATCAACACTCAGAATCCGCGTTACCAGAGTGTTAAGGTGCACCTTCACGACTGTTCCTCGCAGGCGGCGCTCATAAGGAGCGAGATAGGGGAGGGCGCAGGCTGGGTTAACTACACCGCCCATGGCACCGAGGACAGCTGGGCCCTGCCGCAGCTCAATGTCAACCATGTGTATGCTCTTCAGAACTCCGGCAAATACGGTGTGATGGTGGGCAACTGCTGTCTCTCTGGCAAGTTCGATGAGCCTCAGTGCTTTGGCGAGGCTCTCCTTCGTGCCCCCGACAAAGGCGCGATGGCTTATATCGGTGCTTCAAACAATTCATATTGGGACGAGGATTTCTATTGGGCGGTAGGTGTCCGCAACGTCATCAACGATTCGCCGTCATATAACGCTAACCGTCTGGGTTGCTACGACAGGCTCTTCCATTCTCATGGCGAGTCCCCGTCATCCTATGTGTCAACCATAGGCGGCATCATTAATGCTGGTAACATGTCGGTTCTGAATTCTTCTTCAGAACTTAAGAAATATTACTGGGAGATATACCACTGTTTCGGAGACCCCTCGGTGCGCGCTTTCCTCGGAGTGCCTTCAACAATGGAACCGTCATATTCTTCCACTGTGGTCTTTGGTATGCCTTCGATAGAGGTATTGTCCCAGCCTTGGGCGTATGTTGCCCTTACTGACGACGACGGCTTTGTGAGCGCCGCCTTTGCCGACGAGAACGGATTAGCGGTCCTCGATATTTCCGATGTGCTGTCGCCCGGAGATTTCCGTATTGCCATCACCGCCCAGAACCACGTGCCTTATTTCGGCGACCTTCAGATTATAGGTACAGAGACCCCATTCATAATCGCAAAATCAGCAAAGGTGCCTGAAAACATAGATTTCCTGAATTCTGACAATGCAGTCTTCGACCTTCAGTTCGAGAATGTAGGAAGTTCTGACGCCGCCGGTGTTTACGCCACGCTGTCCTCAGACAACCCCAACATAACAATCATCGGGGACTCTGTTTACGTCGGTGCGCTCGCCTCCCATGAGACTTATTCTAAAGAGTCGGCGTTCGCTTTTTCAATTAGCGGCGAAAAAATGGACAACATGACACTTCTTTTCTACCTGCACCTGCATTGGGACACCATGTCCGTCTCACGAAAGATTCCGGTAACGGTGAAGATTCCAGATGTCGTGCTTCTGAATTTGGAGTCAACTGTGCAAGGCAGCGTAGTAAAGACTGTGAACCCCGGAGACATGATTTCTATCGTCTTCACAAGTTCTAACAACGGGCATGGAACACTTGTGCACGGGTTGAACGACCTCACATGCAACTATTCCGGTGCCGAGGTCATCTCGCCTTCGTCATCGTTCGGCAATGTGGCCCACCTTGAAAGTTTCGAGAAAACCTTCGACGTCAGGATTTCCGACCAGGTGCCGCCGAGGAGCTTGATACCGTTTTATTATCATACAATCTATGGCCCGGTTCACAAGGTTGACACTTTCTTCGTTACAGTAGGTGTCGATATGGAGACCTTCGAGACCGCCGATTTCTCCCAGTATGGCTGGCAAATGCAGAACAAGCCGTGGTTGATCACGAGCGAGGTCAAGTATTCGGGAAGTTATTCGGCGCGCTCTTTTTACAATACCGGCAGCTTCGGCGTGTCGAAGATGAAGATAACGCTCTCGACGGAATCGGCGTCGCAGCTTGCATATTTCAGGAAGACTTCCACAGAGGCCGGCTACGACATCTTCAAACTCTACATGGACGGAGATGAAGTTGACAGGGCATCTGGCGACATCGACTGGAAGTACGTGTCGGTTGATGTGCCTGCCGGCACGCACACTTTCGAATTCGCCTACGAGAAAGACGGAAACCTGTCAGTCGACAGCGACTGTGTCTGGATCGACAACGTGATTCTGCCATGTAACTTGGCTGTTGTTGTTGAAGATGTTGATGACGTCGTAGGAGTTGAGGAACAGAAGCAGCATAATTCTGCCAAGGTTTATCCGAACCCCGCCGGCCGGGTGATAACAGTAGAAAGCGACAAGCCTTTGCGCTCTTTCAGAATACACGACATGAACGGACGTGTTGTGTCCGCCGGCAGCCTTGACGGAACGAACCGGAACTTCGTTGATGTCGGAAGTCTCCCTTCGGGCCTATACATGCTCCAAGTCGTGCATCAGGACAATAGTCTCCAGAATTTCAAGATAATCAAAAGATAATGGCAAACACCAACGAGCAATATGACGAGATGATATCCTTCTGCGGGGATGTCTTCAGCAAGAAAGCGATAGACTACGGCACCGCCTGGCGCATACTGCGTCTTCCGTCGCTTACAGACCAGATTTACATCAAGGCCAACAGAATCAGGAGCATCCAGCAGAAGGGCGATGCAAGGGTGAATGAAGGCGTGGTCCCTGAATTCGTCGGCATCGTGAACTACTCCGTCATGGCCCTCATACAGCTCCAGGTCGGCGTTCTCGATACCATTGACGGCGGCAACGGCATTGAGGACGTGATGGAACTCTACCAAACACATATCAGGAAAGCGAAGTCGTTGATGCTCGACAAGAACCACGACTATGACGAAGCCTGGCGCCAGATGAGAATCAGCTCCATAACCGACATAATCCTGATGAAGATATACAGGATCAAGTCGATAGAAGACCACAACGGTACCACGATTGTCTCGGAAGGCCTCGACGCCAACTATTACGACATCATCAATTATGCGATGTTCTGTCTTATAAGGTTAGTATCGGAAAAAGAATCACAATAAATTTCAAGAATATGGGTAAGAAAACTCCAGTATGGTTGACGGTTGTGAGGATACTCCTCGCCTGCCTGTTCCTCTTTTCAAGTTTCACAAAGGCGGTCGATCCTGTCAATTTCGGGATAACAATGAACGACTATTTCACCTCATTCGGACTCGGGTTCCTCGGTCCGCTTGCGCAGCTGGCGGCTGTGGCGGCAATCACGTGCGAGTTCGTTCTCGGCTGTATGCTGCTGTTCCGCGTTAGGGTGAATCTTGCAGCGTGGGGGTACCTCCTGTTCATGATATTCTTCTTCTTCCTGACACTGTGGCTTGCTGTGGCCGAGTACCTCGAGGTGCACGGTATCCACAATTTCGGCGTGGTGAAGGACTGCGGCTGTTTCGGACAGGCTGTGAAGATGTCGAACCTCCAGACCTTCCTGAAAAACGTCGTGATAATCATACCCACCATAATCCTCTTCGTGAACCGCAGGCGCATCCCCGACTGCCGTCTTTCTGAACTCGGCAGCTGGTTGGCAATAGCGATATTCGCAGCGATAGCAGTTGTGTTCCAGATACGCTGCATACGCCATCTGCCCCTGATCGACTTCTCCGATTGGAAGAAGGGTGAATACGTGGTTGACAGCTTCATTGAGAAGCCTGCCCGGAAGGATGTTGTTTTCGTGTACAGGAACAATACTTCCGGCGAAATTGTTGAACTATCGCAAGACGAGCTGATGAACCAAGAAGAGACTTTCTATTCTGAAAACGAGTACGTTGACAGAAAAGACAGCGTGATAAGTCCTTTTGTGCCAGCCAAGATACCGGGCTTCAACATGCTCGACGGGAACGGCGCCGACCACGCCTACGAGTTTCTGAACCCCGACAACACAAACTCAGTGTACATACTCTACATCCATGACCTGTCCGATGTGAATGCGAAAGGTCTTGAAAGTGCGAAGAGGCTTGCGGGACTCTGCGAAGGCAACAATGACTTTGTGGCGGTTACCAATTCCTCCGAAGAAGATATAGCGCGCTTCGTTAGCGGCAATAATATCAACTTCCCGATATTCCAGAACCCCATCGACCCTGTGAAGGGTCCGTTCATGGTGCGCGACGCCGTGCGCTCGAATCCCGGTCTCATCCTTTTCAGGAAAGGTGTTGTTGTCGACAAGTGGGCTTGGCGCGACTTCCCTCTGAAACCTCTTGATTGACAGGATGCTCGTCAAAGAGCTGTTGGATTTCATTATGGAGACCCTTGCCCCTCTCTACGACAAAAGGGAGGCGCGGGCCATAGCGACTCTGTATCTTCAGGACAGGCTCGCGCTGCAAAAACATGAGATACCTCTTCGTTACAGAGACGAAGTAGAGCCAACTGTGGTTGAGATTGTCAGAGATGACCTTGTCCTGCTGTCATCCGGCGTGCCTGTTCAATACGTGCTTGGAAAGGAGGAGTTCTGCGGGCTTGACTTCAAGGTGACCCCCGATGTACTTATTCCGCGTCCCGAGACCGAGGAACTCGTCCGTCTTGTTGTTGACGAATGCTGCGGGAGGAATGTTACAGTTTGGGATGTTGGCACCGGCAGCGGTTGCATTGCCGTATCACTGGCCAGGCTGCTGCCTTCAGCCTCTGTTTTCGCCACCGATGTGTCTGACAAAGCGCTTGAGATTGCTGCCTATAATGCTGGGCATAACGGGGTTGATGTGTGTTTTGCAGTCCATGACATGCTACAGAAGACGTCGCCGTTCGGCAACTGCAAGTTCGACGTCATTGTGAGCAACCCGCCATACATACCCGCCTCCGACAGGAAGACCATGCACGTGAACGTTGCAGAAAACGAACCGGAAAATGCACTTTTTGTCCCGGACGATGACAAATTTGTCTTTTACAAGGCACTTTCCTGTATAGGTGTGAACTTTCTCAACGAAGGCGGAAAAATGTTCGTGGAGACCTATAACAGGTTTCATGGCGAGTTAAGAGACGTGTTTTCTGCTTCAGGGTTCGGAAAAGTTGAATCTTTGAGGGATTTTTCCGGCAAGGACAGGTTTATGCGGACATCGCTTTAGCAGAGAAATTATTTTACAATCCTTATTAAAAAAAATGTTACCTTTGCAACGGTTTTTCTGACAACCTCTAAATTTCTGTCAGAACATATTTTTTGTGATATGAAAATAATAAAAACCGTCAGTGAATTGATAAGAACGGCCATGTGTGACGCGGCATCTGGCAGGACGTTAGGCATGGTCCCCACCATGGGTGCGCTCCACGAGGGGCATCTCTCGCTTATCCGCCGCGCCCGTGCCGAGAACGACTCGGTGTATGTGTCGATATTTGTTAACCCAGTGCAGTTCAACAACGCCGAGGACCTTGAGAAGTATCCCCGCACGCTTGACGAGGACGTGCGTTTGATAGGCGACTCCGCAGACTATGTCTTCGCGCCGTCGGTGGAGGAAGTTTTCCCTGTGCCGCCCACAGAGGTGTATGATTTCGGCACTGTGGCAAGCGTGATGGAGGGAGCCTCCCGCCCCGGCCATTTCAACGGGGTGGGCGTGATTGTGCGCCGGCTGCTTGAGTGGGTGCGCCCGCACAAGGCATATTTCGGGGAGAAGGACTACCAACAGATTGCAGTGATACGCGAGATGTGCCGCCAGTGCCGTATATTGTCGGAAGTGATCCCTTGCCCCATAGTGCGCGAACCCAACGGGCTCGCCATGAGCTCGCGCAACAGGCGCCTCAGCCGGGAAGAATTTGAAACGGCTGCAAATATCCACAGAATACTCGAGGAGTCGAAACAATTCAGCAATGCAGGTGAGATCTCTCACTTCGTTGAAAATGAGATTGGAAAAGTACCGGGCTTCAAACTCGACTATTTCCAACTTGCCGACTCCGCGACGCTGCTGCCAGTAACCGACATGGCCGCCCACGAAGGAGTCATGGGGTTCATAACCGTTTATGTCGGCTCCATCAGACTGATTGACAATGTTTGTTACCGTTAATTTCCCAGAAGATGTACATTGAAGTTTTAAAATCCAAGATACACAGGGCCACGGTCACGGAGGCCGATTTGAACTATGTTGGCAGCATAACCATCGACGAGGCGTTGATGGAGGCGGCCGGCATTGTGGAGAACGAGAAGGTGCAGGTGCTTAACGTCAACAACGGCGAGCGTTTGGAGACCTACGCAATAAGGGGAGAACGCGGCTCAGGGGTTGTATGCCTCAACGGGGCGGCGGCACGCAAGGCGTGCAAGGGCGATGTCGTCATCATAATATCCTACGCCCTCGTGAATCCCGACGAAGCCAGGACATTCGCCCCGAGAATAGTGTTCCCCGGCAAAGACAACAAGTTGCAACAATAACCATTGACCAAGATGTATAAATTAGTATTGATAAGGCACGGACAGAGCGAGTGGAACCTGTCGAACCGTTTCACAGGCTGGACCGATGTCGACCTTACCGAAGCAGGTGTTGAGGAGGCGAAGCAGGCAGGCAGAATCCTCCGTGATTCCGACCTCGACATACGCTACACATACACATCCTTCCTCAAGCGCGCCATCAAGACCTTGAACTATGTCCTCGAGGAGATGGATCGCATGTGGCTGCCTGTGGAGAAGACCTGGCGGCTCAACGAGAAGCACTACGGCGCACTGCAAGGGCAGAACAAGAAAGAGGCGGTGGAGATATTCGGCGAGGAGCAGGTTACAAAGTGGCGCCGCAGCTACGACGTGCAGCCAGAGCCGCTCTCCGACGACGACCCGCGCCACCCCAAATTCGACATAAGGTACCAGGACGTGAAGTTCAAGGCCGCAAGACCAGCCACCGAGTCGCTCATGGACGCCACCAAGCGTATCATCCCTCTGTGGAATGTGAGCATCGTGGAATCGCTTCGAGCCTATAAACAGGTCCTCGTTGTAGCGCACGGCAACAGCATCCGGGGCATTATCAAGTTCATGAAGAACATGTCGAACGAAGAAATCGTGAAACTCAACATACCAACCGGCGTCCCTTTCCTTATGGAACTCGACGATGAGATGCAGGTGGTGAGCGACCGTTACCTCGGACTCTCCGAGGAAGACCTCAAGGCCAAGCAAGACAGCGTGGCCAACCAGACGAAAATTTAGTAGATGACATTCATTCTTTTGTTCACTTTACAGGTATTAAAGTTTGATTCAGGTATTTAAGTTAAGATTATGAAGTTGAAGAAAGAAAAAATAATGTTGGTTGACAGCAGCGACAATCTCCGTCGCGTGATAAAGGACTATCTCGAGATGTCTGATTTCAATGTTGTTGATTTCAAGAACGGAGTAGATGCTGACAACTGTTTCAACAAGAACGCCTTTGACATTTGCATAGTTGATGTGGCCTTGAAAGACTGCGACGGCTTCAAACTGCTCCAAAAACTGCGCCAAGTTGACAGAAGCGTGCCGATAGTGGTGCTCTCGTCCCTCGCGGGCAAGGAGGATAGGATAAGGTGCTTCAACATCGGCTGCGACGACTATGTGACAAAACCCTTCAGCATCGAAGAGCTGTGCCTTCGCGTGAACGCCATCCTTCGCAGGTGCGCCAACAATTCGAAAAGGCACTACGAGACCGAGGACGAAATAATCAAGTTCGGGAACTTCACCCTAAACTACACGGAACTGCAGCTTGTCCATCCCAAGGTTACGCGCCTTCTCACCCGTAAGGAGTGCGACCTTCTCAAACTGCTCCTCGACCACAAGAACAAATTGGTGCCGCGTGAGATAATACTGCGCGAGATCTGGACTGAGGACGACAATTCGAACAGTCGCAGCATGGATGTGTTCATGACCAAGCTCCGCACATATATCCTTGTCGATTGCGAGGAGTTTGTGCTGCCAAAGTTTCCCGGCCAGCGCAAGATACACTACGTTCCCGGGTTTGTGCCGCCGGTGGAGATCGTGAACATTCACGGCACAGGTTTCATGATAAAAGTAAGGGAAAATGAATAACATAGACAAGCTTTTCGATTCGGTGGCTAAAAACGGCCATGTGTGTGTAGGCCTCGATACGGATCTGTCGTACCTTCCAGATGGTTTCTTGCAACGCCATGGCAACGTGGAGGACGCCTTGTTCGAGTTCAACAAGTGCATAATAGACGCAACCTTGGATGTGGCTGCCTGCTACAAGGTGCAGATTGCCTATTACGAGGCGTGCGGCATCGCAGGCCTGCGCGCCTACTCAAGGACGCTTGGCTATCTGCGTTCAGTGGGTGCGCTGTCAATCGCCGACATCAAGCGCGGCGATATTGCAAAGACCGCTGAGATGTATGCCAAAGCACACTTCACCGGCGAATTCGAGGCTGATTTCATAACCCTTAGCCCTTACATGGGACTCGACAGCCTCTCTCCATACCTCCCATACGTCAAGGATTCAGGAAAGGGCGTCTTTGTTTTGATTAGGACTTCAAACGAGGGCGCAAAGGATATAGAGTACCTGCCTACAGACGGAGGAAAGAGGGTTTACAACGTGGTGGGCGAAAAGCTTCAGGAATTAGGAGCCGGATTTATCGGCAAGTGCGGATATTCGGCCATCGGCGGTGTCATGGGATGCACTCATCCAGAGGAGGCGGCAGAGATTCGCAGAGTCCTCAACAGCACATTCTTCCTTATCCCCGGATACGGCGCACAAGGCGGCAAGTCTGAAGATATTGCCAAGTATCTTGAAAAGGGCAACGGCGGCGTGGTTAACTCGTCGCGTGCCATACTGCTGGCGTACCGCAGGCAGGAAAACGGCGAGGCTGACTTCGCCGGCTGCTCGCGCCAGGAAACCGTGCGTATGCGCGACGACATCCTGAGCCATCTTTAGACTGCGTCTCTTAAGAAACTACCTCAACTGCCAGTCGGCTAACTGCATGTCGTCGTCGTTCAGTATTGCAATGTAGTTCGTGTAACGCGAAAGAGCTATCTCTCCTGACTCCACCGCTTCCACGACCGCGCAGTGCGGCTCGTGCGTGTGTGTGCAGTCGTTGAACTTGCAGAGGCTGTTCAACTTCCGTATCTCAGGAAAATAGTCGCGTATCTCTTGCCTTGAGTATTGTATCAGGCCGAATTCCTTTATTCCCGGGGTGTCAATCATGAAACCGCCGGCCATGGGGAACATCTCGGCGAATGTTGTGGTGTGCCTGCCTTTTTTATGCACTGAGGATATTTCTCCGGTGCGCAGGTCGAGCCTCGGGTCCACAGCCGAGATTATGGCCGACTTGCCAGTACCCGAATGGCCGCTGAAAAGGCACACGTTCCCGTCAATCTTCCTTCGGATTTCCTCTATGCCGCTGCCGTCAACAACGGATGACTTAACGATGTCGTAGCCAATGCTCCCGTAGAGTTCAGCCAGTTCGTTGACAACAGCTTTTTCGGCCTCGTTGTACAGGTCTGTCTTGTTGAAAATGAGACATGTGGGGATTCTGAAACTTTCCGCCGCGACAAGCATACGGTCGATGAAGCCGAGCGATGTCCTCGGCTGCTTGAGGGTTACTGTCAGAAAAAGCATGTCGATGTTGGCAGCTATCAGATGGCTTATCTTGGAAAGGTTCGTGGATTTTCTCTCGATGTAGTTCTTACGTTTCCTGATGTTAGTGATTACGCCGGAACCGTCGTTCTCCATCTCGAACTCCACGCGGTCGCCTACGATAACGGGGTTCGTGTCCTTGATGCCCTTTATGCGGAACTGTCCACGCAGGCGGCATTCAACATAGTTCATTCCCGGGGTGATGACCGAATACCAGCTTCCCGTGGATTTAACTACAAGGCCTTCCATATTTGTCGAAAATCATTGCCTTGACTTCTGTGTCAAGAGATAAGTAACCGTCAATGTCTGAAGGCTTGGTGTCAGAAACGGTGGCAAGGGCATCCTCGATAATCCTGGGAATGTCGGTGAAACTTATCTTGCCATTCATGAACATGCTGACTGCGGCCTCGTTGGCTGCGTTCATTATGCAGGGTTTCCCGCCGCCTTCACGGGCAGCCTTGTAGGCGATGTCGAGGCAAGGGAATGTCTCGGTGTCGGGTTGCTCGAATGTTAACTGCGAAAGCTTCCTGAAGTCGAGGCGCGGGTAGGGCAGAGGCAGGCGGAGAGGGTAGGAGAGGGCGTAGAGTATCGGGAGGCGCATGTCAGGGATGCCTAACTGGGCCTTCACGGCTCCGTCGCGGAACTGCACCATGGAGTGTATCACCGACTGCGGGTGCACCACAACTTCGATGTCGTCGAGTGGTGTGTTGAAAAGCCATTTGGCCTCGATGATCTCCAGGCCTTTGTTCATCAATGTCGCGCTGTCGATGGTGACCTTGGGGCCCATGCTCCAGTTTGGGTGGCGCAGCGCGTCGCCAAGGGTGACATTTTGAAGCTGCTCCTTGGTGAAGCCCCTGAAAGCGCCGCCCGAGGCTGTGATGATGATTTTCTCCACCGGGTTTTGGAACTCCCCGGCGAGGCACTGGAATATTGCCGAATGTTCGGAGTCGACTGGCAGAACCGGCGCGTTGTTTTTTGCAGCGGTGCCCATGATGATGTCCCCGGCAACCACCAGGGTCTCCTTGTTGGCTATTGCAAGCGGCGTTCCGCAGGCTACTGTGGCGTATGCCGGTCGCAGCCCCGCAACCCCAACGATGCTCGACAACACCATGTCAACGCAGTCCATCTCGCAGACGCCGCACAAAGCGTCTTCTCCGAAGAAAACCTTGATATCCTCGTCTGCCAGAGCGTCTTTCACTGCCTTGTAAGCCTGCTCCTCTACGGCAACCACAATGTTCGGCTTGTGCTTTCTCGCCTGCTCTATGAGCAACCTTGCGTTCGAATATGCGGCCAACACCTCTACCTGCAGAGCCTCGGGATGCCGCTCGATAACCTCGAGAGCCTGTGTGCCGATGGAGCCGGTGGAGCCGAGTACGGCTATCCGGCGGGGTGATTTCTCCTCTCCTGCTGCCATCTTAAAGAGTGTCGATTATTTTGCAGATGTCGCTGAAAACTTGTTCTATGTCCTGCATCCCGTCGATCTCAACGAGTTTGTCGCGGCTGCTGTAATATTCCACCAAAGGCATTGTCTGCGCGAAGAAATTCTCCACGCGGGCCTTGACGGTCTCGGGCGTGTCGTCGGCGCGTTGCTCTATCATCGCGCGTTTGAGGATTCTGCTCTGAACTTCCTCCATGCCGACGTGGAGGTATATCACTCTCGTTATGTCAAGTCCGGGGAACATCGATTTGTCGTCAAGCATCTCGGCCTGTTTGATTGTGCGCGGCACGCCGTCGAAGATGAACCCTTTGCTTCCGGCGTGCTTTTCAAGGTGGTTGCGGAGCATCCCGAGTGTTATATCGTCGGGGACGAGACCGCCGTTGTTGATGATTTCCTGGGCTTTCATGCCGAGCGGAGTCTTGTTTGAGATCTCGTGGCGGAACAGGTCTCCTGTGGAGACGTGCATCAGGCCGTATTTTTCGGCCATCCGTTTGGCTTGTGTCCCCTTTCCGCTGCCGGGGGCGCCGAACATTACAATGTTGAGCTGTTTCATTTCTGTATTCCTTGTTTTTTTATTTCAGTTGATAGATGTCGTTGAGGTTCCTGCCGTACCCGTCGTAGTCGAGGCCGTGGCCGATCACGAACCTGTTCGGGATGTTGAGGCAGACGTAGTGTACCGGGAGATCGCCTTTGTAAGCGTCTGGCTTCATTGTCATGGTGGCTATGCGCACATCTTTCGCACCAGCCTCCGAAAGCATCCTGTGGAGATGACTGTAAGTGTGCCCCGTGTCGACGATGTCCTCCAATATCAGCACGCGCTTGCCTTTTACATCCTCGTTGAGCCCTATAAGTGCCTTGATGTTCCCTGTCGACTCGGTGCCGGCGTAGGAAGATACCTTCACGCAAGTTATCCTGCATTTGAAGTCGAGCCTCTTGATTAGGTCGACGGCGAAAAACACGGCACCGTTCAATGTAATCAGAAGTATGGGATCGTCATCTCTGTATTCCGATTCAATCTCGGCCGCCACGCGCGCGACGGCCCTGTCGATTTCCTCGGACGTTATGTACTTCACGAAAGTCTTGTCTAAAAATGTTACGCATTCACACATGTCTGTTTCTGTCTGTTTTGTGGCGCAAAGATAACTTTTTTATCTTTGCACTGTCAAAAATCATCCCGCCGATGGAACTTTTTGTCTTCAATCCAGAGCATGACTATGCGCTTGCAGACGGCAACCGGCACTATGTGCCGCCTCGCTCAGCTGTGCGGTTCTCATACGACTGCGCCCCTTTTCTCTTGTATTCATCTCCAGAGGGCCTTGTGCACAACTTGTATTTTGAAGAAAAAGGCGAATTGTGCGACAACCGCGCTCTTGATTGCAACGTGGCTGAAATCAGCAAGGTAATCCCTTGGGGCTGGGATTCCGCTGTGCGCAAGCATCTTCTCGACTCCGGTGTGCCCGAACACATTATGCCGTCGGAACGTGAGGTCGCGAAGATAAGGGACCTGTCGCATAGGAAAACCGCTGTCAAGGCGCAGGAGTTCTTGAAGAAAGAGAGCAGATACACGCAACTTTTTCCGGAACCCGCCAAGATGCTTTCGTCACCAGACCAGGTGGTCGGTTTTGTAGAGGGCCGCGGGCACACGTTGCTGAAGTCGCCGTATTCCGGCAACGGGCGCGGTCATCTCTACGCCCATGGCAAGTGCACCCCAACGCTGCTCCGCCAGGCCTCGGGCGTGATTGCAAGACAGGGCTCGATTCTTGCCGAGAATCACCTGCGTGTTGTGCAGGACTTTGCCATGGAGTTCAACGTCTCCTCCGAAAGTGTCGACTTCGTCGGATTCTCACTCTTCAGGACGCGTGGCTACGCGTATGAGTGCAACACTCTTGCTTCCGACGCACACATCATCGACATTTTAAGAAAATATGTCGGCATTGAGGTTCTTGACGATGTGAGGGAACTTGTGGCGGGCTTCATCAGAGCTGAGATAGCCCCTTTCTATCAAGGTAATGTCGGCGTTGACATGTTCGTGTATGAAGATGGCGGCTACCGTCTGCAGCCGTTTTCTGAGGCCAATGTGAGGCGCACCATGGGCGCCGCGGCGCACAGCATCTTCAAGAATCACTGCAATGCCTCCTCCCAAGGGACGTTCAAGATACTTCGCTCCAGCAAGCGCGGCGAGCTCAAGGCCTTGGTGGACAAAGAGAAATCTTTGAAACCACTCGTCATGAACGGCGGAAAATGGAGCTCGGGTTTCGTTCTTCTCAATCCGGTTGAAGTAACAACTATGTATGCCGCGTGTGTGGAACTTTCACAACTTTAAATTTTCAAACTTTCCGATAGTCTCTTCAAATACAAACCCTTCAACAAAAAGTGTATCTTTGCAGGTTTAAAACAGTTGAAGTATAGTGATGAGCAAAAACGGTGTGAAGAAGGCCTTTAAGGCAGTCGCAATCGTAGTGGCTGTGCTGTTGGCACTCGACTTTCTGATAGTCGGGCTACTCTTCGTGTCCGAAATACAGACCGCCGTCGTACGCAAGGTAACGTCGGCTCTGAGCGAAAAGTGGGGCTCTGAGTTTTCTATCGCTAAAGTCAGAATCACCCCCGCATTGAAAGTGGTGGCGCATGATGTTACGTTCAAGGACCATCACGGCAACAACATGATATACTCCAAGAAAGTAAAGGCCCGTCTCAAGTCGCTCAAACTCGATCCGGTGTCTCTCGGGCTCGGAGATGTGGAGTTCGAGAATCCGGAAATAACGCTCAGGACATACAAGGGTGAGGACGACATAAATGTGTCTGTTTGGTCGTCAAAGTTCCCGAAATCACCTGACGGCGGCAGCACCTTCACACTCACCGCCAATTCGGTTGCCATCGAAGACGGAATGTTCGTGTTGATTGACGACAACAAGCGCCGCGTCTTCGACACCAAGGGGAATCCGGACATAGACTACTCATTCTTCGAACTTGAAGACATAAGCATCAGGGCAGATGACTTTCTTCTCGTAAATGACGACATCTCAATGAAAATCAATGATTTGTCATTTAAGCAGTACGGCGGCTTCGACCTTGAGAGGTTGAGCGGCGATTTCAGGATTTGTTCTAAGGAACTCGATTTGGACAATCTGAAGATCAAGACAGATAATTCAGACCTCGACCTCGACCTGAATTTCTCATACGACTCTTGGAAGACCTATGCAGATTTCCTCGATTCGGTACTCATCACCTCTAAAGTGCGTCCCTCGGTGCTCTATTTTGGCGACGTGGCGGGGTTTGCACCGGCTGTAAAGGGAATGAATGAAGTTTTCTATGTCGATGCCGACAGTCTCCACGGCTATGTTACCGACTTCACCCTCGACAAGTTCAAGGTGGCTTGGCTCGGCGGCAACTTCGTTTCCGGCAGTCTGTCAGCACGCGACATAATCAGCATAAAGGAGGCATCTTTCGATGTAAGGCTCGATTCCTCTTCAGTGTATCTCGCTGACGTGAACCGCTTCGCGCTTCCGAAGGGCAAAACCCCGAAGTTGCCAGCTTCAGTTGCGAAAATCGGCAAAGTGGCCATAGACGGGACTTTCGAGGGGTCGTTGAACAAATTCATCGCCGACATCAACGCCGGGACTAAGATGGGGCCTGTGTCGGCAAAATTAGAAACTGTCCCAATTGGAGGGCGTACTGACTTTGCCGGAAGGATTACTTCCAAAGGCTTCAACCTTGCCGGCATAGCGGCTCCGAAGGTGCTTGGCAGAACCGCTCTGGATATTTCGCTCGACGGATTCATCCCGTCGCAAGAACTCACCGCCGAAGCAGTCAAGAACGCCGAGGCCCACATTTCCGGCGACATAGGAACTCTTCCAATCAAGGGGTATCCGTTCCGCAACATCAAGGTCGATGGCGATTATCAGAACAGATTGTACAATGCGACGTTGTCGATTGACGACCGGAACGCCGTGGGCAAGGCTGTCGTTCAGCTCGACATATCCAACCCGGAGCCGATGCTCCAGGGAAGTGTCTCCGTGGATGACTTCCGCGCCGGGGAGATAGCCTCAATGCTTCCAAAAGTTGACTCGGCAACAGCAGCCGGGTTCGACAAGGTGCTGCTTGCGCTTCAGAAAAACCCTTCGGTTAAACTGAGTTTCGACAATTTCCAGGTGAACCTCAGAGGTGATAACATTGAGAATGTCAATGGCTTCATAGGCTGCGACAACGTGAAATTCCACTACAACGAGGACAGCCTCCAGAACGAGCGCCTCAGGCTCACCGCCATAAATACCGAGCGGGTCCACAAGTTCATTCTCTCGTCGAACATAGCCAACGCTTCTTTTGAGTCGACATATCCGCTCAATTCCGTGAAGGACACTCTGTTGAGTATAGCCCACAGGTTACTTCCCTCCATTGTCAAGGCCGGCCAAAAAACTCATTCGGCATCAGGCATTGAAGACAATTCAGGAGGATACCTTAGACTGAACGTCCACACTTACAACACCCGTCCGCTTATCAGGCTCTTCTACCCCGACATGTTGCTTGCCTCGAACTCTGTGGTGAAGATTGACATCGGCAGGGACAACGCACCCGACTTGGCGGAGGTGAGCCTTCCGTTCTTCGCCGTCCGCAACAAGTTCAGGCTTCACAACTTCAGAGTTGACGGGACTTCAAGCGACCAGGAGTCGCTGCACTTGAACATGACTGGAGATTCGGCTGTAGTGAACATCGGAAAGGGCAAGCTGGTGTTCGACAAGGTGAGTATGACGGCTGATGAGACAGAGAATCTTGTGGATTTCGACCTCAGTTGGCACAATCCGTTCAACGCTGACGCCAACATATCACGTCTCAAAGGCGTCGCCGACATCACCACGTTAGACGACATCGGCCTCTCCTTCGCGCCTTCAGAGATATATCTCAAGGACTACGAGTGTCATTTTAACGACAGCAACGAGGTGAGGATCAGGCCGCACATGTATCTCTTCGACAATCTCGAGTTCTTCACCCGCGACAGTTACATTGCCGTCAACGGGGTTTACGACACGAAGGAGGACAGCAAGCTCACTGCCGCGGCCAAGAACGTCGATATGTCGTTGGTAAACCCGCTGCTCGACAACATGTCGTTCGACGGAAGGCTTTTCGCAAATCTGAGCCTGCACAACTGGGAGGGGCGCAGGTTGGTTCTTGGAAAGACCATTGTGGACGAGTTCTCGATGAACGGGTCGCGCCTTGGCGACATGTTCCTTGTGGCCGGTCTGAGCCAGAAGAGCGAGATGCGTTTTGCCGGCGGTCTCTTCAACGCCACTTTCCCGATAGGCTTCGAGACACTCTCTTCATACAATATGCAGACTTTCCAGGACGAGAAGAACAAGACTGCTGACATATCCGGCACGTACGCCGACGGCAAATTGGCCGCCCATGCGATTTTCGACACTCTTAACGCCGACTTCCTGTCGCCTTTCCTCTCATCTTTCAGCGACAACCTCACAGGCACCGCTTCAGGCGACCTTTACTTCCATGCGTCGCCTGACTCAACGTATCTTGACGGTACCGTGCATGTTGTTGACGCCAGCATGGGCATTGCCCCGTTGGGCACTGAGTATTCCGTCCGCGACCAGGATATCAGGTTCAACAGGCAGGGAATCTTTTTCGACGGCATGGTTATTGGAGACCCTGACGGCAACAAGGCGGTTATGAGGGGCAACGTGCTTCACAACATGTTCAAGGACATTCTTGTGGACCTGAACATCAAGACTGACCGCATATTGGCGCTCAACACAGTGCGGACCGCCAACTCGTTCTTCTACGGCAAGGGGTATGTCAAGGGCGAAGTCTCGATAAAGGGAGACGGCAACACACTCTCGTTCTCCGGCCCCGACATCACGACACTGCAAGGCTCGAGCATCGCCCTTCAGGTACTTTCGGCAAGTTCGGCATCTGAAACAGAAATGATACATTTCAAGGTCAAGGCAGGCGAAAAAGACAACAATGTGGAGACGAAGTCGTCCACGGCACTGAACTTCGACTTTACTTTTAGTGTCACTAACGACGCTGATGTGCAGTTGTACATCGAGTCGATAGGGGGAACCATGAACGCCCGTGCCGACGGCAGATTCCAGCTGCTTTACAACGACGACCTCAATCTGTACGGTAACCTGCTGCTCCATTCGGGCGACTTCAAGATCTCGCTCTACGGCGTCGTAAACTCGAAGTTCACACTTGTGCCGGGCGGCGCCATCGTCTTCGACGGCCCTGTAGAGAACATGACCGTTGACCTACAGGCCTACAAGACGTCGAGGACGTCGCTCTCGAACATAATACCCGCCCAGTATCTCCCGTCGGGGAATGTTGATGTGAATTCCTCGATTCACCTGAGCGGCCCGCTGATGCGCCGTCTGGAACCCACTTTCGGATTCGAGTTGCCTAACAGCAGCAGTGAGGTCCGCAACCTTTTCTACACCGCTATTGACACGCAAAACACGGAGAATATGACCAAGCAGTTCGCATATTTTCTTATCACGAACTCGTTCATGCCTGAGAATATGTTCTCGTCGAACAGCTCGGGGCCGAGCGGTCTCGGCATATTCAGCAACATAGTCAACAACATGCTCGGGAACGTCATAGACAGCAAGGTCGGCACGTTCGGCATCACTTATAACCAGGCCACCGAGACAAGCTCGGCGGAATACGGGCTCAAGGCCAACGCAAACATTCTCAAGGACAGGGTTACAATGTCGACCAGCATTGGTTATTACGACGACAGGACGTCTACCAATGCATACAACAACATGTACGGAAACTTCGCCGTGGAGTACAACCTCAACAAGTCCGGGACCTGGAAACTGAAAGCCTATACATATATCGGCGACCGCGACAACGAGTATTTCTACGAGTCAACGTACAACAACTACACCGCCGGCGTGGCCATGAGCTACAAGAAGGACTTCGACATCCGGAAGAGGCGCAAGAAGAGTTCCAAAGAAAAGACTTCCAAACATGAACAACAGTAAGAGTGTGATAGCGCTTGTGTCCGGGTTGGGCCTTATAGCCTTTGTGGGATGGTTTTTCTCCGACATCCTCGTGTATATGTTCGTCTCCTTTGTGCTTTCCCTTTTGGGGACACCGCTTGTGCGTATGCTGTCCAACATAAGGATTGGCGGGAGAAAGTTCCCCAAGTCTCTGGCCGCAGCCATAACCCTCGTTGTCATTGTCGCCTGCGTGGCATTGATCTTCTATCTTGTCATACCTGCAATAGTCAACGAGGTTGCCTACCTCACAACCATAGATTTCTCGTCGGTGGGGGCGAGCATAGAGAAGTGGCTCAACGGTTTTGACAAGTTGTTCAGAAAATACGGTCTGATACAGCGTAACCAGCATGTGTTCGATCTGTTGAATGCCGAGTGGGAGGCTTTCGTGAGAAAGGTCAGCATGTCGGGCATCGTCAGCGGCACGGCGAGTTTCATAGCCTCGCTTTTCGTCGCGCTGTTTTCGATACTTTTCATGACATTCTTCTCTTTAAAAGACCATAAAATCTTCTTCAAGATGGTCAGAAGCTGGCTTCCGAACAGATACCAGAAGAACTTCGACAACATCCTCGGCGCGACCGGCCGGCAGGTGTCAGCCTATTTCAGGGGTGTGCTTTTGGAGATGTTCATCGTGGGCACGCTGGAGTTCATAGTGTGCCTTGTGCTCAAGATGCCCAACGCGCTGCTGATAGGTGTGATAGGCGGCTGTCTTAACATAATACCCTACGTGGGCACGATTATAGCTGTGGCTTTGAGCGTTTTAGTGGGTATGACATCTCTTGTGCCGCTGTCGCCTGAGCTGCCGGTCTATCTTGTGACTGCCGGCAAGATTGCGGCTGCGTTCCTGGTAGCCAAGGTCATCGACGATTTCGTGCTTCAGCCATACATCTACGGAAGGCAGACGCATTCACATCCTCTCGAGATTTTCATAGTGATATTGATGGCGGGCTACCTTGGCGGCGTGTTCGCGATGATCTTCGCCGTCCCGGCCTACACGTTGCTCCGAATCGTGGTCAACGAGTTCTTCGGGGCTCAGTTCGCCAGCCAGGACGAGCGCGAGCGGATGCTGGCCGAAGACGACGATGTCGAAGATACGGCGGTTCAGGAGCGCGTGCGGCGCAGGGCAGCGTCTTTCTCGCGGAAGCGAAGAACCGAGTCTTAAACCTATGGCGATTTCAAACATCTTTAACAAAAATCATCGATCATGAGAAAAACAATAGCTTTGTTCACGCTGCTGCTCTTTGTGCTTGCCGCCCGCCCGCAAAATGTTGACGGCGGAGCGACCGAGTTGCTCAGGAAAGTGTCGGCCCAGTACAGGAACTACTCTTCCATGCAGTTCAACTACACGCTCAAGTCCACCCTCGGCGACAAGACCCTCTCTGTCTCCAAGGGCTCCGTCAAGGTCAAAGGCGAAAAGTACACTACGTCATTCGACGACCAGTTGTACGTCTGCGACGGAGAGTCTGTGTGGAATTTCCAGAAATACACCAACGAGGTGTCGGTGTTCGAGTACGACCCTGAGGACAGCCAAAACATCATGAACCCGCAGAAAATACTCTCCGGCTGGGAAAAGCACTTCAACGCGAAGTTCATACGTGACGATTTCGAGAACAATGTTCAGGTCAGCATCATCGACCTCACGCCAAAAACCCAGCAGTCGTACTACAGAATAAGGCTTTTTGTGCAGAAGGGTTCTTTGAAGATATCGAAGGTGGCGTTGTACGAGAAGGACAACACCATTTACACTTACAACATAGAGCAGTTCAAGAGCAATGTGCCGTTCGACGACTCCGTGTTCGTGTTCGACACGAAGCAATACCCGGGCGTCGAGGTAAACGACATGCGCTGAAAGGCGTTTTTCCAGGCCGGGGTGTTTTTAGCCAAAATTTAGTATCTTTGCAAGTTTTTTGATTATAAGTTATGACGTTGATAAAATCGATTTCGGGGATCAGGGGTACGATAGGCGGTGTGGTCGGCGACAACCTGACCCCTGTTGATATTGTGAGGTTCTCCGCCGCTTTCGCCGCTTTTCTCAAGGAAAAAGCCTCCACGAGGCCTAAAGACACCCTTTTCGAGAACATAGACGATGGTGGTGATGTTCCCGCCGAAAGAGCCGTGAAAGTTGTCGTGGGGCGCGACGCCCGGGTCTCCGGGCCCGTGGTCAGCTGCTTGGTTTGTGCAACGTTGCAGAGCGCCGGTGTCGATGTGGTGGACCTCGGGCTTTCAACTACACCCACTGTTGAGTTAGCTGTAAAAGCGTACAACGCCGACGGCGGAGTCATAATAACCGCGAGCCACAATCCCATGCAGTGGAATGCGCTTAAGCTTCTCAACGCCGACGGCGAGTTCGTGTCGGCCGACGATGCCCAACGTATCATTGAGCTTGCGGCTGACGACGCGGTGGAGTTCGCCGCTTTCGACAGACTTGGAAGCTTGACAACCTGCAACACAGCAATCCAGGAACATGTGGACGCGATTCTCGCCCTCCCTCTTGTTGACCGGAACGCCATAGCGAAATCGAATTTCAAGGTCATCCTCGACACTGTCAACTCTACAGGCGCCTTGGCACTGCCAGTGCTTCTTAAACAATTGGGCGTCAATGACATAACCGTACTCAACGGAGAGATGAACGGATTGTTTTCCCACAATCCGGAACCGATACCCGAAAATCTCGCCCAGATATGCAATGAAATGGCGCGCTCGAAGTACGACGTTGGATTCGTGGTGGACCCCGATGTCGACCGTCTCTCCATAGTTTGCGAGAACGGCAAGCTAATGGGGGAGGAGTACACCCTCGTCGCCGTGGCCGACTACATACTTCAGAACACCCCCGGGAACACTGTCTCGAACCTCTCCTCAACACGCGCCCTCAAAGACGTTGCCGAAAAGTACGGGGTGTCATACAAGCCCTCCGCTGTCGGCGAGGTAAACGTGGTTGAGATGATGAAGCAGACAAATGCCGTCATCGGCGGCGAAGGCAACGGAGGCGTGATATACCCTGAACTGCACTATGGACGCGACGCCCTTGTGGGAATCGCCTTGTTCCTAACCTACATGGCAAAGACACGCAAGTCGTGCAGCCAGATCCGCGCACTCTATCCCGACTATCATATAATCAAGAAGAAAACCGAGTTGCGTGCCGAAACCGACGTGGCCGCAATCCTCGACAGCATCGCTGACAAATACTCCAGTTTCGAGGTCAACCGCGCCGACGGCGTGCGCATAGATTTCGAGGACAGCTGGGTACATGTCAGGAGCTCGAACACAGAACCCATAATCAGAATCTATGCAGAGGCTCTTTCTGAGAAAATCGCAGACAATATAGCTTCCAAGATTATGCTCGACATCAGTGAACTTCTTCTCCAACAACATCACTCATGATTCGCATTCGGTTGAAAAACATACGGTTTTCTATAATCGCAGCCATCGTTGCGGCTTTTTCTCTGGCCAACGCGCAGAGTGCAGGCACCCGAATAAGCTGCAAAGGCGGCATATCAACTGTTGTTGAGAGAAACAATCTTATAGACTCCTACAGAATCAATGTTGGATTAAAAGACGCTGTGGTCCTGCCTGAAAACGGCAAACTATATCTTTACGCCTTTCAATTTGGCGAGAAGGTGCTGGTGGACAGCACCAGAATCAAAAACGGCAGGGCTGTATTCAAAAAGAAATTGAAATCAGGTAATAACTCACAGACCGGAAATTTCCTTCAGACAGGATTTTTCACCATTGAAGGCATTGAGTCGCCACCGCTGTTGTTCGGAAAGTCGAGCGATATAGCGCTTTCATGCAAAGGCGGAAATTTCAAAGTCGACAAGTCTGATGAGAACAAAATTCTGTGGACTCTCTGCAACTATCCCCAGAAGGATCTGCTTTTCGAGATAAACGGAAACTTCTTAGCACGCTACTTCAGCTTCTACAACGATTTGTCGTCTTTTTCCAGAAGTTCCGCAAAAACCGTGACTGAGTTCGAGAGGATTCTGAAGAACTTCGACTTTTCAGACCCAAGGTTCTGCAACTCAATGCACTTCGATGACATGAAGAGTGCTCTTGGCTGGTATCTCTCATCCGACAATTTCAGTTCGGATGAAATTGCGGAAATCGTTGACGAGATCCTTGGCTGCGCTGCGGCGGGCGGTAAGGCTCAGGTTCACAACTACTGCCGTGTGCTGTATGATATACTACTTTCATCAGGAGACCCTCAACTTGAGGGCGCAATGCTCCGCATATACGACATGTACGACCGTGGCTGGATACCCGAGGGCAGGCAAAGGAGCGTGAAGCGCCAGATGGAGAGGGCGCGCCGCCTTTCGCCAGGCGCTGTAGTGCCGGAGCTCAGGGCCTTCGATGCTGAAGGAAAAGAGCATTCCACAAACGACATCAGGTCTAAATACACTATACTCTGGTTCTGGGATCCAGACTGCGACCATTGCCAGGAGGAGACCCCCGTGCTTCATGATTTCTATTCTGAAAAGGCTGAAGATCTTGATTTCGAGGTGTTTGCCGTTGAAGTCAACGACGACCATGAGCGATGGCGCGCGTTCTCGGAACAGCACGGCCTCGACGACTGGGTGAACCTCAGCACCTCTATGGGCGAGCCCAATGTGGATTTCATTGACTATTTCGACATAGTCACCACTCCTGTCGTTGTTCTTGTCGACAATAGTAAGGGCGGTGCAATAATGGCGCGTCAGATTTCGTTATCAGAAATCAAGGATATTATAGAAAAACAAAAATAACTGCAATGAATAACATCATACTGTCATCAGTCCTTTTATTATTGTCGTTTCAGACCCTTGCTTCGGACGGTGTTGCCGTTGTCGGCAAAGGAAACGGTTTGCCGACCCGCGACGGCGGCGGGCATGAAATCGTCTTCAACGTGAAAAACGCCACAGATCCGTTGGTCTATCTTGTGATCCATTACAACGAAAAGCTGATACTCAAGGACTCCGCTGTGGCTGTCTCGAAAGGGAAATACGTGTTCAAGGGCGCGAACCGCTACGACGACGGTCTCTATTCGTTAGTCTCGCACGACAAGAAACTGTATCTGAATTTCATACTTGACCGGAACCAGCACTTCGAGTACAACCTTGACACCACAGGCAACGTCGACAACTTCTCGGTGAAGAACTCTCCGGAGAATACAGAGATGCTCCGTTTCCAGAGGAAGACGGCGGCAGCTCAGAAGAGCGCCTCGCAGTGGTCGGCAAAGCGCAAGGAATTCGAGGAGCAGGGCAACACCGACAGCGCGGAACACTACAAGGCGAAGCTTACCGCCTTGAACGAGGAGATGATGGCCTTCATCGACGACTTTATCCTCAAAAATCCAGACTATCTATTCACAAAGATGCAGAAGTCGTACAAAGAGATTCAGGTGCCCAAGTTCCTCAAGGAGGATGGAAGTCCCGACTATCAGCAGCAGGCGGCGTACTACAGGCTTCATTACTGGGACAATTTCGACCTCGGCGACGGGCGTTTCATATACATCCCCTCGTTCGACCCCAAACTCAACGACTATTTCCTGAAACTCCTCTACCACCAGGAATCTGACACCATAAACAAGTACATCGACATTTTTCTCAAGAAGACCGAGGCCGACACGTTCATGTACCGTTACTGTGTTGATTGGTTGTCGTACAAGTTCGAGACCAGCAAGATAATAGGGCATGACGCTGTGTTCTACCATATAGCGAAGAACAACCAGTTGCAGGGAAAGTGCTACTGGCTTGACGAGGACGTGATAGCCAAATACCGGAAGAGGGTGAAACGCCTGGAGCCGGTGCTAATAGGGAAGGTGGCTCCGGAGCTGATTATCCCCGACACCACGATGTCGGAGGATATGCGCAGGTGGCACTCGTCGTACAACATCGACAAGCCGTACACGATACTGTGGTTCTACGACCCTGACTGTCCAACCTGCAAGAAGGAGGCCAAGAAGCTCTGCCAGGTTTACGACTCGCTTGAGATGCTCGGCAAGCGCAACTTCGAGGTTTACGGTATAGCCAACGACTCAGACATAGAGAGATGGAAGCGCTATGTACGCGAGAACAAGTATCCCTGGATACAGGTCGGCGGCAACAAGGGCAACATCGACTATCTTGAGTACTTCAACATCTACGAGATGGGCAACCCTGCGATGTTCATCCTCAACAAGCGCCACGAAATCATCCTCAACAAGCGCATAGAAATGTCGAACATACCGCAGTTCCTCGAGGAATACGAGAGAATTGAGGAGAACAAGAACAAGGAGAAACAATAAAAGCACATAATATGAGAAAAGAAAAGTTATTCAGCGGCAAGACATTGGCAATACTTTCCGGCGGTGGCGACACTCCGGCCATCAACTCGAGCATAGAAGCGGTGCGCAACCGCGCCTCAATGCTCGGTTTCCGCGTGTACGGCGTGCTGAGGGGCTGGAAGGGGCTGCTCGGCGACGGCGACATCGTGGATCTCACCAACATACCATACAACGGGATATACGGAGGCACCGCCCTGTTGTCGAGCAGGACGAACCCCTTCCCAAGCAAGAAAAACCCGGAGGACCGTTCGCAGCAGATCCTCCGCAACATCGAGCGCTACAAGATCGACGTGCTTGTGACCATCGGTGGCGACGACACCAACGGCGCTGCGCGACAGATGTACGAGAAGTACGGCATCCCGGTAATTGGCTTCCCCAAGACGATAGACAACGACCTGCGCACCAGGACATACCACCACTACAACGGGCAGCAGCACGAGACTGTGCTTTGTCCTGGTTTTCCCTCAGGCGCTATGGCCATAAAGAAACTAACCAGCAAGTTGCACACTACGAATGAGTCACACCAGAGGATAATGGTTCTCGAGGTCATGGGACGCGACGCAGGCTGGCTCACCGGTTCCGCTACATTCGGCGGCGCTCAGTTGGCGCTGGTGCCTGAAGTGGAGATGACCAAAGAGCGCAAGGAGTTCTTCTTCGAGACGGTCAAGGAGATGTACATGCGCTCCCCCAAGCGCAGTCTGATTATAGCCGCTTCCGAGGGTGTACGCTGGTGGGATGACGAGAAGCAGGAACTGAGCATGGTGTATGCAAGTTCCGACCTCGACGAGTACGGGCATCCGCGTTTCGGCGGTGTGAGCGGTGTTATTGCCTCAGAAATCAACAAGCGGCTCGGTATTGAGGCGCGTGGCCAGATTTCGGGCTACATCCCGCGTTCAGGCAAGTGCTATGAGTACGACCGCCGCCTGACCTCCACCTTGGCCGACAAGGTCGTTGACCTGCTGCTCCGCGAGGACTACGGCAAGATGCCGGTTGTTCGCGACATTGTGCCTTACGACGAACTCGAGGAGTTCCACACCGACTCTATTGAGATGGGCAACATAGGCAATTTCCCTCTCCCGTCGGCATACTACGACCCCAACAAGTTCATGTTCACCGACCAGTACACCGACTTCCTGACAAACATACTGGGAGCGCCGTACAGGATGGAGTTCACCCAGAAGTTCCCCATCGTGATACCGGAGTAAGATGTCGGAGTTCATCATAGAAGGCGGTTGCCGTCTGCAAGGCGAGATTATCCCGCAGGGCGCGAAGAACGAGGCTCTCCAGGTGCTTTCCGCAGTCCTTCTCACGAAAGAACCCGTAACGATCTCCAACATTCCCGACATCCTCGACACGAGACGCTACCGCGAAATTCTTGCGTTGATGGGTGTCCGGATAACGGAAGTAGACAGGCATACGTTCACGTTTCAGGCCGCTGATGTTGACTTTGAGAAGCTACACACCGATGATTTTGTGAAGCTTTCAGCAAAGATAAGGGCCTCGATAATGGTTCTTGGGCCGCTGCTCGGGAGGTTCGGCAAGGCATATTCCGGCAGGCCCGGCGGCGACCAGATAGGCAGGCGTCCGCTTACCACGCATTTCGAGGGACTTGAGAAGCTCGGAGCAAAAATAAGGACTTCCGATGACGGACGTTTCTTTGAATTGGAATCGGGGCGGCTGAAAGGATGCTACATGTTGTTGAACGAACCTTCTGTAACCGGCACTGCGAACGTTGTGATGGCAGCTGTGCTTGCAGAGGGCAGGACAACGATATTCAACGCCGCCTGCGAGCCATACCTCTACCAGCTCTGCACCATGCTTAACAGAATGGGGGCGAGGATTTCCGGTGTCGGGTCCAATTTGCTGACCATCGACGGAGTTCCCGAGCTGCACGGATGCGAACACAGGATTCTTCCCGACATGATTGAGGTTGGCAGTTTCATCGGCATGGCCGCCATGACTCAGTCGGAACTAACCGTTAAGGATTGCGCCTGCGAGCATCTCGGAATAATCCCATACACATTCGGCAAGATGGGAATCGCCCTTGAGCAAAAGGGCGATGACATCATAGTTGATGGCAGGAAACCTTATCAGATCTACTCGAATCCCGTAGATCCGTCAATCCTGACCATTTCAGACGCTCCTTGGCCGGGGTTTACGCCCGACCTTATAAGCATAGCGCTTGTGACGGCTATACAAGCCAAGGGCAGTGTATTGATACACCAGAAGATGTTCGAGAGCAGGCTTTTCTTCGTCGACATGCTTCAGTCGATGGGCGCGCAGATAGTGCTTTGCGACCCTCACCGCGCCATAGTGGTTGGCCTTGGCCGTGAGAAGCAGCTGCGTGCCACCAGGATGTCGTCGCCCGACATACGCGCTGGCATTGCGCTCCTCATCGCGGCCATGTCGGCCGAGGGCATGAGCGTGATACAGAACGTGGAGCAAATAGACAGGGGTTATGAGGACATAGTGGAGCGGCTTAACGCCTTGGGAGCCGTAATCAGAAGAGTCTGAAAACGGAGGTCTTGAAAGTGGGGTTATTTCCCGGTCATCATCTCGAGCACTAACTCGTCGGTGGCGCACATGCCATGAATCCCGATGTTGGCCATGTTCTTTATGCATTTGTCGACATCGTCGTCGATGATGCCTTCTGCCGACGACACGACTTCGTCTTCCACGGCGAGCATTGACGACAGCACAGCCGTAGAAACGCCTGTGGCGACTTTCAGCGAGCAACTCGGCTTGGCCCCGTCGCAAATCATCCCTGTGATGTTGGCAATCATGTTCTTCACAGCGTATGACACCTGTTCGTAGTTGCCGCCCATAAGCCAAGTCAGCCCGCAGGCCGAGCCAGTCGCGGCCACCACGCAGCCGCACAGTGGAGAGAGTCGCCCGAAACTCTGCTTTATGTAGATCACGGTCAGGTGGCTGAGAATAAGTGCGCGTGTAAGTTCCTCCTCGCTCTTGAGGCGTTCTTTTGCGAAAACCCATACCGGAAGCGTGGCTGCTATGCCCTGGTTGCCGCTTCCGGAGTTGCTCATCACCGGCACTTTAGCGCCTGCCATGCGTGCGTCGCACGCCGCCGACGTGTAGGAGAGTATCTTTGAATATATGCCGTTGCCGAAGAACTGGGTCTTGGGCTGCATGAAAATCAGCCTGCCGAGGGAGTGCCCGTAGCGGCCGCCGAGCGACATCTCTGCAGCCCGTTTGTTCAGCTCCGCGGCCTCCAGTATGAAATGTATCTCGTTTTCGGGCGCTGTTGTGGCGAACTCGAAGACTTTGCGGAGGGTGAGCGCGGGGTCCTTCTCCTGATGGTTTTCCTGCGATGCAGTGTTGTCGGCGTGCAGCTCTTGCCCGTTTCTCGAGATGTGCGTGAAGTGCGTGTGCGTCCCGCTGATGACAACCACTGCGCTGTCGTCGCCGTTGTGGCACTCAACCTCTATGTAGAGCTTTTCGCAGGTGTCCCTTTTCTGTAGGATTTTGATGCGGTTCTCCGACATGTATTTCTTCGCCTGTTCGACAGCCTCAGGGGTGGTGTCCTTTAGCACCTCGAGGGAGTATTCCGACCTCCCGACAATGGCGCCGAGCGCTATTGCTATTGGCAGACCGATCATTCCGCCGGTGCCGGGTATTCCCACGCCCATTGCGTTTTTCAGCATGTTTGCGCTGAGCGACGCCGTGATCTGCTTGGGGGTCCCTCCCAGCACCTCGCTGGCGCGCGCCACGGCCAGCGCCACCGCCATAGGCTCCGTGCAGCCAATGGCCGGCACAACCTCGCGTTTAACCAATTCTATGATACGTGCTCTTTCTTCTCTGTCCATTATTTTGTCTGTTATCGTCAGTCGTTGCTTCGACGCGGCAAAGTTAGCATTTTTATCTTAACGGAGTGCCATGACGGAAACTATAAACACTGCCAATGAGACTGAATTTCAAATATGATTGCGTGGCGTGCCGGACTGGCGATGAAAACCGTCTGATTTTTGTGGCCAAGTCTTATTTTTTTTTGTATCTTTGCAAGATTTTTAAAGAGAAGAAAAAACCATTAGTAATGAATGAGTTAGAAAACGTAAACATAAGCGAGGAGAACTATAGCGCGAGTAACATTCAGATTCTCGAGGGGCTGGAGGCAGTGAGGAAGCGCCCGGCCATGTACATCGGCGATGTGGGCGAGAGAGGACTCCACCATTTGGTTAACGAGGTGGTGGACAACTCCATTGACGAGGCTCTGGCGGGTTTCTGCAACAACATAGAGGTCAAGATTCTCGAAGGCGACGCCATCAGCGTGCTCGACAACGGGCGCGGTATCCCAACTGACATGCATGAGAAGGAAAAACGTTCAGCGTTGGAAGTTGTGATGACCGTTCTCCATGCCGGCGGAAAGTTCAACAAGGACTCGTACAAGGTTTCGGGAGGCCTGCATGGTGTCGGAGTGTCATGCGTGAACGCCTTGTCGTCGCACCTCACTGCGGAGGTCTTCCGCGACGGAAAGCACTTCATCCAGGAGTATGAGTACGGCAAGCCGCTGTATCCGGTGAAAGTTGTGGGCGAGAGCGACTACCGCGGAACCAAGATAACATTCAAGCCCGACGGCTCCATATTCCACGCTACCGTGTACGACTTCAAGCGCCTCGCCCAGCGCCTCAAGGAACTCGCATACCTGAACAAGGGTATCAGGATAACAATAGAGGATCTGCGCAACGCCGGCGAAGGCGATGAACATCCAAAGGAAGAATACTACTCGGAGAACGGTCTCCGCGACTTCATAATGCATCTCGACGAGGGGCGTTCGAAGATTACCTCTCAGCCGATATACATCGAGGGCGAGCGCCAGGGCGTTCCAGTTGAGGTGGCCATGCAGTACAACGACTCATACACCGAGAATATCCACTCATACGTCAACAACATCAACACCATAGAGGGCGGAACGCATCTCACAGGGTTCAGGATGGCCCTCACCCGTACATTGAAGAAATACGCAGAGGACAACAAGTTGCTCGACAAGCTCGAGAAGAACAAGATCGAGATTTCGGGCGACGACTTCCGCGAAGGCTTGACCGCAATCATCTCCGTGAAGGTTGCCGAGCCGCAGTTCGAGGGGCAGACGAAGACCAAGTTGGGCAACAGCGAGATTTCAGGCGTTGTGAACCAGATGGTCGGCGAGATGCTTACCAACTACCTCGAGGAGAACCCCCGCGACGCAAAGCAGATTGTTGACAAGGTTGTGCTTGCGGCGCAGGCCCGCCACGCCGCGCGCAAGGCCCGCGAGCTCGTGCAGCGCAAGTCGGCCTTCAGCGGCTCCGGACTCCCCGGCAAGCTCGCCGACTGTTCGTCGAAGGATCCGTCGAAATGCGAGCTTTTTCTCGTGGAGGGAGACTCCGCGGGCGGCACGGCTAAACAGGGCCGCGACAGCCATTTCCAGGCCATACTCCCGCTGCGCGGAAAGATTCTCAATGTGGAGAAGGCCATGCAGCACAGAATATTCGAGAGCGAGGAGATCAAGAACATCTACACGGCTCTCGGGGTTACAATAGGCACCGAGGAGGACAGCAAGGCGCTGAACCTCTCCAAGCTGCGCTACTACAAGGTGATAATCATGACCGATGCCGACGTTGACGGCAGCCACATCGCCGCGCTGATACTGACGTTCTTCTTCCGTTTCATGCGCGAGCTCATCGAGCAGGGGCATGTATATCTTGCGACACCACCGCTTTATGGAGTGAAGAAGGGCGACAAGATACAGTACGCATGGAACGACGAGGAGCGCGACCGTCTCACCGCTGAGGCATCGTCTGGCGGAAGGAAGGTCCATGTGCAGCGTTACAAGGGTCTTGGTGAGATGAAGGACGACCAGCTGTGGGACACCACGATGGACCCGGCCAACCGCCTTCTCCGCCAAGTGACCATCGAGAACGCCGCAGAGGCCGACAGGATATTCTCGATGCTCATGGGCGACGAGGTGCCGCCGCGCCGCGAATTCATAGAACAGAACGCCACCTACGCAAACATAGACGCTTAACACAAATTCACTCTCTATATGGAAGATACTACCGTTAATGCCGTTGAAACCGTTTCAGAACCTGACGCGGGCCCAGCCAAGGTGCCGGTTGCCGTGATCTCCTTCAGAAACGTGAACATCGAACAGCGCAGACTGCGTGTGTTGTCCGACATATCGTTTTCCATAAACCAGGGCGAATTCGTCTATCTTATAGGGAAGACGGGTTCAGGAAAGTCTTCTATACTGAAAACACTTATAGGCGAGCTCAAGCCCCAGGGCGAAGAGGCTTCGATTATAGGCTACGACCTTCTGAACCTCAAAAACAAGAAGATCCCAGAACTGAGGAAGAAACTCGGCGTTGTTTTCCAAGACTACCAGCTGTTGCAGGACCGCACCGTGATTGAAAACCTGCTCTTTGTGCTGCGAGCCACACAGTGGAAGGACCGCCAGGCCATGCTCAACCGCTGCGAGGAGGTACTCAGCATGGTGGGGCTCGGCACCAAGGACTTCAAGCTGCCGTCGCAACTTTCAGGGGGCGAGCAACAAAGGGTATGCATAGCGCGGGCGCTGCTCAACAACCCCGAACTCATAATAGCCGATGAACCTACAGGAAACCTCGACCCCATAACCGCAGAGGACATCTTCGGCATTTTCCACAACATAAACAAGTCGGGCACCACCATCCTTATGGCAACCCACAACTTCTCGATGATTGACAAGTTCCCTTCCCGCGCGATCTGCATCGAGGACGGCAAACTCATCGACTCCCTGCTCTGAAAACGATGATTTCCGTTCTCATACCGGTCTACAACTTCGATGTCAGGCCGCTCGTCGAAGAACTTTTACCGCAATTTGAGGCCGCCGCTGTCCCTTTCGAGATTGTGGTGGCCGACGATGCGTCGACAGATATTTCGCTACGCGACTCAAATTCCAAATTGGGAGAATACGCTAATGTAGTGTTTCTGGGTCTCGAAACAAATTATGGCCGCTCTAAAATCCGCAATTTCCTCAGCGACAGTGCCAAGTACGACATACTTCTCTATCTTGACTGCGATGCAAGGATGAAAAGCGGCGATTATGTGTCGAAGTATCTCAGTTTTATCCGCGACAACTGTCTTCTTGATAATACTTTCGCCGTACTTGGCGGGTTAAGTTACAGGGATGAAAAGCCGCCTTTATCGCAGCGGCTGAGATACCGTTACGGGGTGTGCAGGGAGGTGCGTTCCGCCTCTGAAAGACAGGCAGACCCGTACAGGTCGTTCACACCGTTCAATCTCCTGACATCTAAGTCTGTGTTCCGAGAGTGTCGCTTCGACGAGTCGATGACACGTTACGGCTACGAGGACGCCTTTTTCGGAGCAGAACTGAAGAGGGTGGGAGTGCCGGTCTATCACATTGACAATCCGATGTACCACGACGGAATTGTTGACAACGATAAATTCCTGGATATGGTTGACAGTTCGTGCTTCAACTTGGTGAAGCTCGTGGCGGAAGGCCGAGCCGGTGATGATTTCGTGGCAGGCAGCAAGTTGCTCAAGACCTTTTTCCGTCTCAGGTCATCAGTCCCAGGAAGGATTCTGCTTTCGGTAGTGTCAAAGTCGGGCGGGATCTACCGTTGGTTTGCAAAAAACTGCAACAGCCTTGTCGCTTTGGACCTGTATAAGCTCGCAAGAGTGGCTAATGGCTTTTGATGCGGACCCTGTCGTGAAAAGTTGATTAGGCTCTAAGCCGACGGCAAATAGATTTCCCTCCTTTCGAGAATCCCAGAATCCCAATGCCGCAGGAGATGGAAAGCAGCGGCATGTACTTAACTGGAAATATTCTCAGATTGACGATAACAAACTTAGAGTCAGTTTGACGGGCTATGTGATACAGTTTGCTTATGGCTGCTCCTTGCACATTCTTTCGATCAATTCACTATGCCGGGGATACAAGCCCAACAACTCGTCTTTCTTGGCAAGCTCGAAGTTGTCGAAACGGAAGGCCGGACCTACCGCGCACCCGACGAGACAGAAGTCGCGCTTGGACGGGATTTCGGCGGCGAACCACTGCTCAGGCTGGATAACCACCTGCATCTCGTCCTGCTCGGAAAGCCGATGGACGGTCAGGGCTCCGTCAGTGTCGATAACATAAATGTTCAAGGGTTCACCTGCGTGGAAATACCAGATTTCCACCATGTTGTGAAGACGGTGAAACGCCGATATATCGTTGGCGGTCAACATGTAATAGATGGTTGAGACGGCTTTGTCGCCTGCTTCGTCGTTGCCGAAGAGCTGGCGGTGATAGCCGCCCTCGGGATGTGGCACAAGGCCAAGATTCTGAATGTATTCTGTGGCTTTCATATTTTATTATGGATTCGTACAACATATCTTGTAATACCGCTTCCGTATCACCACCAATCGCACTATCCAAATCGCGAAGAAGGCATTGGACAGGATTTTGTAGAGCAGGGGCAGGGTGACGAACCAAGAGACTATCCACAGGACAAGATCTATGTCGAAGAGGATGTTCCATAGTCGTTCGCGGTCGTGGAACGTGCAGAGGATCTCCCCGTTTTGCGGCACCTCCACCTCCGTGGTGGATGACAGCGAAAGGTCGATGCTCCTGCCGCTTTTGCCCAGACGCAGGGGGCCGCCGAACTGTACCCGGAGGCTGTATTTTCCGGGCGGCGCTTCAATGCGCAGGTCGTGGTCCCTCATCATCCCGGCGTAAAGCCCGTTGATGAAAACGGCGTGGGGCAGTTTAGGCTCGTACCAGTGGCGGATATGGCGAACGGTCAGCATTTACGGTGGTTCTTGTTGGCTTTGGCGAATATTGTAATCCTCAAAGCAGCAGTTTTACGCCTGCAAAAAGAGAAAAGTTACCATATCAAAATCAGGTTCGGAAACAGCATGTGTTAACACAGTTTCCGCACCTGATTTTCACATCGTGTTGTCTTTCAATCTCCTCCAGCGCCCTGCCTCCGAATTGATGATGAAGCCTCGCACCGCGATGTCTTCCGGCAGGAGCGGATGGGACTTGTAGCCTTTCTGCGCCACGAAGGTTTTGTTGTATTCGATAATCTGGTCGATTATAGTTATCTGTTCGTCAAATTATGTGCAAAAATAGAAAAAACAACAAATGAAAATTGAAACCTATAGGTTGCAAGTTGAAAAATGTATCTTTGCAGGTTAAATGATGAAGTGATGAATCCTGTAATTATCGGAATATTACTGCCTTTGTCAGGAACTGTGCTGGGGTCTTCTTTTGTGTTTTTCATGAGGAAGAAGATTCCCGACAGGCTGCAAAAGACGCTGTTGGGCTTCGCCAGCGGCGTGATGGTGGCGGCCAGCGTCTGGTCGTTGCTGATACCGAGCATCGAGATGGCGGGGGAGAGCGTGATCCCGACTTCAGTCGGTTTTCTTGCTGGCATCGCGTTCCTGTTGCTCATCGACGAGCTGACGCCGCACCTGCATGTGGGCTCGGAGAAAGCAGAGGGGCCGCGGTCGCGGCTCTCGCGCACCGCAATGCTGGCACTCGCGGTCACCATCCACAACCTGCCTGAAGGCATGGCGGTGGGCGTGGTCTTCGCGGGCGAGTCGCAGGGACTTTCGCTCAGCGCAGCCCTGGCGGTGAGCATAGGCATCGCCATCCAGAACATCCCCGAGGGAGCCATCATCTCGATGCCCATGCACGCGGAGGGCAACTCGCGCGGGAAGTCTTTTCTCATCGGTGCGTTGAGCGGCGTGGTGGAACCCGTCGGCTCTGTGGCCATACTGCTGTTGGCGAGCGCGCTCGGTGTCGCGCTGCCTTACCTGCTCGCCTTTGCCGCCGGCGCCATGATGTACGTGGTGGTGGAGGAGCTAATCCCGGAAACAGCCCAGGGCGCCCATACCAACCTTTCCACCATCGGCTTCGCCGCAGGCTTCGTGCTGATGATGGTGATGGACGTGGTCTCCTCAAATGTCAGTCTCTGATTGTCAATCCAGGAAAATAAACGAAAAGGATTTGCCACAGTCAGTGATTCTACTTTCTGGCACGTAAAATAAATGTTCTCTAATGACGTTCTCTTGAACTGTGCCAAAGAGGTGATGATGCAAAAACCGGCAGCGACATACAGCTTTGGAAAGCACTGCGTTCTGTTAAGAATGTTACTCCTGTTGTGCTTCTCACTCTCGTTAACTTGCCTTAAGTCACAGGTTTTGTCGGGAAAAGTTTACACATACGACGAGAGAGGGAAAAAAGTCCCCGTTTATATGGCAAGGCTTCAATGGAAGAACACTGCACAGGGCGCGTTGTCGGATGTGGACGGTTCATACAAGATTCCTTTTACCACCACCGACACCCTGCTGATCAGGTACTCGTTCTATAATCCTGACACAATTGTGGTAAACCGCAGGAAAAAGCAGCAGGACTTTGTGATAAAGACCTCGCAGGAACTCAAGGAGGTTGTTGTTTCGAAGAGGAACAAACAGAAGTACAAGCGCAAGAACAACCCTGCCATAGAACTGGTCAAGAATGTCATCAACAGCAAGGAAAGATACCGTGTGGAGTCCACCGACTGCTTCAAGTCGAAAAGCTACAAGAAAACTGTCATGACATTCGGGCGCTTCGACATGGATTTCAACAAGAACGGCTTCAACAGGCAGCTGTCGTTCCTGAAAAAATACATCGACACGATACCAGCTGACACGATACCTGTGCTCACTTTCTCGTTCAGGGAGTCGCTTTCCGAGAACTATTACCAGAAGAGTCCGAAGAATAGTGCGGAGTATGTCATAGCCAGGAGGATGCAGGGCGCCGACGAGGTTCTCGACGACGAGGGCGTTGGCGCGAATTTGGAGGAGATGTTCAAGGTTGTCAACATCTTCGACAACGACATAGAGTTGATGCTCAACAAGTTTGTGAGTCCTCTCTCCTCAACGTTAGCCACGTTGCACTACCATTACTTCATAACCGATACTGTTGTTGTTGACAGCGTGAAGTGCGTTGAACTGTCGTTCGCACCTGTGAACAGCCGCACGTTCGGATTCACAGGCAGGATGTACATTGTTTGCGACGGCACATACGCCCTGAAGAGATGTGCTTTCAACGTGCCGGTCGACATAAACATGAATTTCGTGAGGCAGCTGCGCGTTGAGCAGGACTTCATGAAAGTTGACAGCTTGCATTGGGCGGTGGAGAAGTCGCGCACAAAAGCGTCTTTCTCCCTGATAAAGAGGAAGAAGATGCGCCAGGTGTACGTAACGCAGGACATCTTGTGGTATGACTATGAAATTGGCGCCGGAATCCCGGACTCGTTGTCGGGAAGGCTCACCGACAACGGCACCGCCCAGGCCGACGTGGTGACCTACAAGCAGTGGCAGTGGGTGAGGATGAGGCCTGTGCCGCTGAGTGCCACCGAATCGTTCATCGACAGTTTGCCCAGGGAGCTGCGCAGGACGCCGTTTTTCAGGGTGCTTGAGAAGACTGCCGAGATAGTGGCAACGGGCTACGTGGCCACCGCGAAAGAGAAGAAGAACAGCCGCTTCGACATAGGGCCAATATACGACGTTGTGAGCTTCAACCCTACCGAAGGCCTGAGGTTCCGTGCCGGCGGCATGACGACCGCAAGGTTGCACGAAAACATATTCATGAACGGTTATCTCGCATTCGGCTGCAAAGACTTGAAACTCAAATACAATATCTCGTTCGCATACAGTTTTCTCAAGAAAAAACACCATCTCAACGAGTCGCCGCACCACGAGATTCATTTCAGTTCGAGTTATGACGTGGAGATGCCCGGGCAGACATTCTCATATATGGACAGGGACAACATCCTGATGTCGTATTCCGCTGCCGGCGAGGACTACTCCGCCCAGTATGTGCGCCGCACGAAGCTCAGGTATGTGAAGGAATGGGCCAGCAGGTTCAGCATTGACACCTGGATACAGTACGAGAACAACGAGGCCACCGGAACACTTGCATACCTGCGAATTGGGCACGGCGGAAATCTCGAGAAGGTAAGTTCGTTCAACAGCATGGAGTGGACAGTGCAGCTCCGCTGGGCGCCCGGCGAGAGGCTCTACAGCAACCAGTCGGGCAAGGACAACCTCATGAGAATCTCCAAGAACGCCCCGGTGTTCCGCGTCTCGCACACCGTGGGATCCATGGACGGCAGGACCTGGTACAACAAAACCGACCTCTCAGTGGAGAAGCGCTTCTGGCTGTCGGCTTTCGGACATATCGACGCGGCCGTCAAGGCGGGCGCCGTATGGAACAAAGCCCCATTCCCGAAGCTCTATGTTCCTCCGGCCAACTCCTCCCTGTTCATGAGTCCGAACACATTCTGCCTCATGAAACCCATGGAATTCATCATGGACAAGTACGTCTCGGTGTATGCAACCTATTACCTCAAGGGGTGGATTTTCAACAGGATACCGCTTTGGAACCGGCTGAAATTGCGCGAGGTGGTCTCTTTCAGCGGCGTTTACGGAGGGCTGTCGAGGAAGAACAACCCTGCAAGCGGGAACTACGGACTATACCTCTTCCCCGACGGCTGCGGGCAGATGGGAAAGATGCCGTACATGGAAATCACTGCCGGCGTGGAGAACATTTTCAAGGTGCTCAGGATCGACTACGTGAGGCGTCTCACATATACGCAAGGCCTCTCGGGATGGAAGAAGAACGGTGTGCGGCTCTCGCTCAGGCTCACTTTCTGAAAAGGTCTGCCAGATTGCTACAAAACCAATTTGAATCCTGTGCTGTGAACGTTTATTATCTGTATTGCAGGCTCGCTTTTCAGCAGTTTCCGCAGGCGGGTAATGTACACGTCCATGTTGCGGCTGTTGTAGAAGCTGTCCTCGCCCCAGATTTTCTTGAGGGCGTAGCTGCGGTATAGTACGTCGTTGCGTTTCTCGTAGAGCATGTCGAGGAGGGCGGCCTCGCGCGTGGTTATCTTCTGCTCGACGTTGTCCACTGTCAAGGTGTGACGCTTCCTGTCGAACATGATTCTGCCCAGCGGCACAACGTCGCCCTCCTCCTGGTCGTGCATTCCGCTCCTGCGCAGGAGCGCGTTGATGCGCGCCACGAGGACCTCTATGGAGAACGGCTTGGTTATGTAGTCGTCGCCGCCTATGGAGAGTCCCTTTATTATGTCCTCCTGAAGGGTCTTGGCGGTCAGGAACACTATCGGTGTCTTTTTGTCAAGCTTGCGAATCTCCTGCGCCAGCGTGAAGCCGTCTTTCAGTGGCATCATCACGTCGATGAGGCAGATGTCGAAAGTGCCGGTGCAGAAAATCTCAAACGCGGCCTCTCCGTTCTCGGCGTGAGACACCTCGAAGCCCTTGCCCACAAGCACAGTTGTGAGCACCTTTCCGAGGTTCATGTCGTCTTCCGCCAAAAGGATCTTTTTCTTCTGTTCCATAAAGGGTGTTCTTTTTCCCCGCAAAAATACATTTTTTTCCGCAAGTTACGGAAAAAGTTGGACTGAACGTGTATTCCCGCACCCGTGGAAGAATGTTGGTGGAAGAATGTTGATTGTGTGCGGCAGATGTGCGCGCGAAGTAAAAATTATTTTGTATCTTTGCGGCGTGTAACGGAGAAATGATTTTTTTATGAAGAAATACCTATTTGCAGCAATTTCAGTTCTCGTCATAGCGGCCTCTTTCAGTTCATGCAAGCCCGACGAGGAAATCTACAACCCCAAATGCCGTATCAGCAAAATTTGGTACAAGAGCGAGGTTGGCGACCCCGCCGAGACGTTCGTCTACGCCAAGAATGGCAAGACCTTGAACCAGATTGTCTGTGCAAACGGCGAGTCCTACGACTTCTCCTACAACAAGGACAAGTCGGTGTCGCAAATCGTCCATAAAGGCTCTGACTACACTGAGGAAATCAAGTTGGAGAGCACCAATCGCCTTGTCGACAGGATGAGCTATTTTATCGACGGCGTGCTTAGGATGGAGATGATAGTGGCCCATGACGATGACACCAGGCGCATAACGACGATCGAGGAGACTTACGACCGTGAGTTCTTCGAGGCTTACCTGAAGAGCAGACCGCACCCTCTCTACGACAGGTTTGTAGGGAATTATGACGAGGTTTTGCGAATAGTTGAGGAAAACCCGACCCGCGACTTGGTGTTCCACTCGCGGAAGACATTCACTTACGATCCTGGCAAGAAAAAAGAATACAACAACATATCTACTTACGTGGAGGAGTTCCCGTCGGCGCAGACTGTAGTAACCCACACCATAACCTACGATCCCGAGTCGTTCAACCCCTTCTACGGGCTGCCTTTCGTGTATGCTGATTATGCAGGATATTATGTGAACAACAAACTCTCTGAACATATCGAGACCGTAGTTGCGGGAAACATGTCAAGGGTCGAGAACATTGTCTACAGTTACGATGGCGTGAACTACATGAACAACAAGAACTATCCGAGACAGTTCGTTACGACATCCGACCGCAACAACGTTCCTGAACACACATACATTCTTTACAAAAAATAGAGTCTGATGATGAAGTTTCACCAGGCTGGCAAGCTCATAATATGTGTCAGTCTGTTCACAATAGTGCTTACCTCACTGTGCTACGCGCTTTTCATAGCCCATCTGTGGTGGGTTAACGTCATCTTCTTCTCCATAATGCTGCTCCTTGGCACTCTCATAGTACGCTTCTTCAGGGTTCCCACCCGCGTGGTGAATGTTGTGCCCGACGGGGTTGTCTCCCCGGCAGACGGCACTATAATATACGTCGGAAGCGCATTCGAGCATGAATACTTCAAGGACGAGCGCGTGAAGATCTCCATCTTCATGTCGATTAACAACGTGCATGTCAACAGTTATCCAATAACGGGCGAGGTCTCATACACTGCTTACCATCCAGGGAAATATGTCCTTGCCAAACTTCCGAAGTCGTCGGTCGACAACGAACACAACACTATAGTCGTAAAAGGCGAGGAAGAGGTTCTTTTCCGCCAGATAGCCGGTTTCGTGGCAAGGAGGATAATAAGCTACCCAGAGGTTGGCGACCATGTGGAACAGGGTGAGGAAGTGGGGATGATAAAGTTCGGCTCCAGGGTCGACGTGTTCCTGCCGAAGGGGACGAAGGTGGCCGTCAGCAATGGTGACAAGGTGGTGTCGAAGAAAACAGTTCTTGCCTATTTCTGACATAAATGAAATTAAGTGTCGTAATCGTCAACTACAACGTCTGTGCGTTCCTTGAGCAGGCCTTGGCCTCCGCGCAGCGCGCCATGAGTGGCATCGATGGGGAGATTTTTGTGGTTGACAACAATTCGGCCGACAACTCTGTGCGGATGGTCAGGGAGAAGTTCCCTGATGTGATTCTGATAGAGAACCGCGACAATGTAGGCTTCTCGAAGGCCAACAACCAGGCCATAAGGCAGGCGAGAGGGGAGTACATACTTCTTCTGAACCCGGACACGGTTGTCGAGGAGGACACTTTCGGAAAATGTGTGGCATTCATGGACAAACATCCGGAGTGCGGCGCTCTCGGAGTGAAGATGGTTGACGGTAACGGGCGTTTTCTTCCAGAGTCGAAGCGTGGCATCCCGTACCCTTCGTCGGCATTTTACAAGCTCTTCGGGCTTTCAAGGCTTTTCCCGAGGTCGAGCCGCTTCGGTGCGTACCACGCCACGTATGTCGGCGAAGACCAGACCGCCGAGGTGGAGGTGCTTTCGGGTGCCTTCATGTTTCTTCGTCTTGAGGCTCTTGACAAGGTCGGTCTGCTCGACGAGGACTATTTTATGTACGGCGAGGACATAGACCTGTCGTACCGTATTCTCAAGGGCGGCTACAAGAACTACTATTTCCCTGAGACGAGGATCATTCACTACAAGGGTGAAAGCACGAAGAAGGGAAGCCTGAACTATGTGTATGTGTTCTACAAGGCGATGCAGATATTTGCGCGGAAGCACTTCTCTTCTGGCAACGCCAAGGTTTTCAACTTTTTCATCAATGTGGCAATCTGGTTCCGTGCGTCCCTTGCGGCCTTAAAGCGCATTGTTGGCAAGCTGCTGCTTCCGGCCGCCGACTTTGCGCTCATATTCACAGGTTTCCTCGGCGTGTCAAAATATTGGGAACATGCGGTTTTAGCGCACCGTGGCTCGTCGTTCCCCGAATACTACTACTATGCAGTGCTTCCCGGCTATGTTCTTTTGTGGCAGCTGTCTGTCCTTCTCAACGGCGGTTACCGTCAGCCTTATTCGCGAAAGCGGCTCAACAGGGGCGTAATCATAGGCGCGGCCGTAGTGTTGGCCGTATATGCGCTCATGCCCGAGTCGATGAGGTTCTCGCGCGCCGTGGTGGTGATGGGCGCCATGTGGACTATTATATCGGTGAACTTCATGCGCTATGTGTGCGAGAAACTCCATGTGAGAGGTTTCTCGGGGAGGTCTTCTTCAAGGAGAATAGCGATTGTTGGCTCCCCGGCAGAACTCGTGAGGGTGCTTCAGATCGTCCGTTCCATGAATGAGCAAGCAGAATTCATAGGGCTTGTGACCACCGGCGAAGAACCGCTGGACCATGATCTCTATATTGGCAACGCCTCCAACCTCGAGGAACTGATTGCTGTCTATCGCGTGGCAGAGATTGTTTTCTGCGGGCACGATCTGTCGTCGGGACAAATCATAGCCTGGATGAGCCGTCTCCAGCACACACAGGCAGATTTCAAGATTGCCCCCGAAGACTCGCTGCTCCTTATCGGCGGCTCCTCAATATTCTCTCTTGAAGACAGATACACTCTTCCGGCCAACCTTTTGGGCGACAGACGGAATCTCCGCAGGAAGCGTGTTTTCGACGTGCTTTCCTCTCTGGCAATGCTATTGCTCCTGCCCGCTGACATCTGGTTTGTTAAAGACAAGGGCGGTTTTGTGAGGAATATGTTTGCAGTGATTTCAGGAAAAAGAACTTGGGTAGGCCTGAGGGACTGTGGCAAGAATGGTGTCCCGTCATTGCCGCAGGGTGTCCTTTTCCCTGACGATATATACAGCAACAACAGTTTTTCTAAAGAAATGGTCGATAGAATAGAAGAGCTGTATGCGAGGGACTATTCTGTCGGCAACGACTTCAGGATAATGGTGAAGTCGTTCAGCAGGTTGGGAAGATGATTTTTTAATATTCTATAACTATGTCATTTATTAGGACTGATAATTTAAAAGGAGATGTTTTTGGGGGCATAACTGCCGGTATAGTGGCTTTGCCGTTGGCCTTGGCGTTCGGAATACAGGCTTTCGGGGGCATCGACGACCCTTCCGCAAGTTCCATGGGGGCGCTTGCCGGCCTTGTAGGCGCTGCTTTCCTGGGCTTCTTCGCCTCCCTCTTCGGCGGCACACATTCGCAAATCAGCGGTCCCACCGGTCCGATGACTGTGATAACCGCCTCGCTCCTGAGCGGAGTATGGGCCTTGCAGCATTCCCTGAGCGCGGTGCTTGTGAGCATGGCGCTGGCAGGAGTGTTCTGCGGAATCTTCCAGATACTGTTCGGGATCCTGAAAATAGGGAAATATGTGAGGTATATCCCGTATCCTGTGCTTTCGGGCTTCATGAGCGGCATCGGTGTTATTATCATCATTCAGCAGCTCTATCCGTTAATCGGTTGCAAGTCGCCGGTGCTTGTTGTCGACATGATAAGCCAGTTCCCAGAGCGCCTTGCCGGTGGCGTATCTCTGACAGCCCTTCTTCTCGGACTCGGCACCATCGCGATAATATACCTCTTCCCTCTGCTCACCAAGAAAATACCGTCTACTCTTGTCGCCCTGGTTGTTATGACGATAGTGTCGCTGTTCCTGAACCTCGATGAAAAACTGCTCATCGGGCATATCCCTTCTGGATTTCCTATGCCATTTTTCGCAAAGGAGGGAGTATCTCTCTCCGGCATCGACTGGGCCGTGGTGCTGAAGGCTTCGGTTGTGCCTGGCCTCACCCTTGCGGGCCTGGGAAGTATCGACACGCTGCTGACGTCTGTAGTGGCCGACAACATAACGAAAACGCACCACAACAGCAACAAGGAGCTGATAGGGCAGGGGATAGGCAACATGATAGGCGGCTTCTTCTGCGGCATATCAGGCGCCGGTGCCACTATGCGCACCGTGGTTAATGTAAAAAGCGGCGGCAGGACTCAAATCAGCGGTATGGTGCATTCGCTCTTTCTGCTGTCTGTCCTCCTTGGACTTGGAAGTCTCGTGAAATATGTCCCCCTCTCTGTGCTGGCCGGCATCCTCATCAGTGTAGGTGTGGGAATCATAGACTTCCGCGGCTTCAAGGATCTGCTCAAGATACCCCGCGCCGACTCGGCAGTCCTTGTCATAGTCTTCCTGCTCACAGTGTTCGTGGATCTGCTTACAGCTGTTGGCATAGGCATGGTCATTGCCTGCGTCCTCTTCATGAAACGCGCCAGCGACCTTGTGGAAGGCGGCTACAGTTCTTCGGAGATGACCCAGTTCGACAAGGAGAGTCCATGGCAGGATGAGTCCGGGCTGCCCGACAATATCCGTCATAGAATCTATATCCAGAGACTTAACGGACCAGTGTTCTTCGGTACTGTAACAAAGTTCCAGGACGTGATGTCTGAAATACCGAAAGAGGCCAAGCTCGTGGTGATACGAATGCGGCTCGTGAGCTTCATGGACCAGTCGGGCCTATATGCTATGGAGACTGCCGTGAAGGAACTCCAGGACCGCGGTGTAACGGTGCTCATGACCATAATACAGCCGCAGCCGATGTACATGCTCAAGACTATGAACGTCATACCCGACCTTATTCCAGAAAACCATACGTTCGCTACTTTTGAGGAGTGCACGCAATTCCTTATCGACAATGAACATCTGTTCAACAACTGACACTTCCGGGATATTCACCCGCACTAACCTGTTGTTAGGCGACGCGGCGATGGAGAAAATTTCCGCCGCGAGGGTGATAGTCTTCGGTGTGGGCGGCGTTGGGAGCTGGTGCGCCGAAAGCTTGGTGCGCAGCGGCGTGTGCCGAATCACCATTGTGGACGCCGACACTGTTGCGCCATCAAACGTCAACAGGCAGGCGCAGGCAACGTGCGCTACCGTCGGTCGCCCGAAAGTGTCTGTCCTCAAGGAACGTCTTCTCGAAATCAACCCCAATGCGGAAATTGAAGATTTGATGGAGGTGTACACGTCTGAAAACGCTGACTCGTTTTCCATCGGTAGCTACGATTATGTGATTGACGCCATCGACAGTCTTTCACATAAGGCGCATCTCATACTCAATGCCACAAGGTCTGGAGCAACTCTCTTCTCCTCGATGGGCGCAGCACTGAAAATCGACCCGCAGTTGGTAAGGGTAGGAGAATTCTGGAAAGTCATCGGATGTCCCTTGGCGCGGGCACTGCGAAAGAAGTTCAAGCATGACAAAACATATCCAACAAAGAAGTTTCTATGTGTGTATTCTCCGGAACTTCTTCAAAATCACGGCGTACAACAGGCAGGAGAAGTCTTGCCGCAGGGCATCCACAAGCCGGTTGCAAACGGGACAGTGTCTCATGTTACTGCAATTTTCGGATTCACATTGGCTGGACTGGTAATCCAGGATTTGGTTGAACAACGAGTCAAATAGCAAAGACAACAAAGTAAGCAAGGAGTTTTATAAAGATGTCGGGAAAAGAGAAATACATATCAATCAGGGGAGCAAACGTCAATAATCTCAAGAATATTGACATTGACATTCCAAGGAACAAGCTGATAGTGGTCACTGGTTTGTCTGGGTCGGGGAAGTCATCCCTTGCCTTCGACACCCTTTATGCGGAAGGGCAGCGGCGTTATGTTGAAAGCCTCAGTTCTTACGCCCGTCAGTTCATGGGCAGGATGCGCAAGCCTAATGTCAAGTCTGTCAAGGGCATTCCTCCGGCAATAGCGATTGAACAACAGATACTTTCCAGAAACCCGCGTTCAACAGTGGGCACTGTTACCGAGATTTACGAGTATCTGAAACTTCTGTATGCGCGGATTGGCAAGACATTCTCTCCAGTAAGCGGTGTTGAGGTGAAAAGGCAGGGCACCAAGGACGTTGTCAATTTCATAATGTCGCTGCCAGAGGGCAGGAAGGTTTTTGTGATGGCGCCCTTTTTGGTTTCAGAAGGCCGCACTTTCGAAGAGCAACTGAAAATTTACCAACAGCAGGGCTTCAGCCGAGTTGTGTCCAAAGGTGTTCTCCATGAAATAGATGATTTCATGAAAACAAATGGAAAGGTGGCTGAAAAAGGATTGTATGTACTTGTCGACAGATTCAAGTCTGGAAGTATAACTTCCAATGACAGCAGGCTTTTGGACGCTGTGCAGACGGCATTTGGAGAAGGAAAGGGACGGTGCGCGGTACAGTGCGAAGGTGACGAGGTGTCGTTCAGACAGTTCAGCAACGCCTTCGAGGCCGACGGGTTGACATTTGAAGAGCCTTCCGTCAACCTTTTTACGTTCAACAATCCCTACGGGGCGTGCAAGTGCTGTTCAGGGACCGGCAGAGTAGAGGGCGTGAGTGCAGAATTGGTGTTCCCTAACCGCCAACTTTCTGTTGCCGAAGACGCGGTGGCTTGCTGGCACGGCGAGGTCATGAGTTCCTGGAAAAGAGAGTTTATACGCGCCGCCTCAAAGCTCGGTTTTCCGGTGCACCGTGCAATCGACGACCTGACAAAAGATGAATTCGACCTGCTTTGGTACGGCAATACTAAAAGAGGCGTTTACGGAATTACCCAGTTCTTCAAATTTGTCTCTGAAAACACATACAAGATCCAGTTCAGGGTCATGCAGGCGCGATACAGGGGCTATGAGACATGCCCTGAATGCGGCGGCACCAGGCTTCGCCGCGACGCCCAGTACGTGAAAGTCAAGGGGCTTTCCATTTCCGAAATCATGTCGTTGCCGATTTCAAAGTTGAAGGCCTTTTTCGATGATTTCCGGTTCGACAGCGACTATGAGCGCGACGTTGCAAAAATACTGATACGCGAGCTGCAGCGACGTGTAAGCCTCCTCGAAGAAGTCGGTCTCGGGTACCTGACCCTCGACAGGAACTGCTCCACGCTTTCTGGCGGCGAGTCGCAGCGCATAAACCTCGCCACGTCGTTGGGAAGCAGTCTGGTGGGCTCGCTCTACATCCTCGACGAGCCGAGCATTGGCCTCCATCCGCGCGACACACAGAAGCTTATATCGGTGCTGAAGAAACTGCGCGACATAGGCAATACAGTCGTCGTTGTTGAGCATGACGAGGAGATAATACGCGCTGCCGACCATATTGTAGACATCGGGCCTAAAGCCGGGCAGTTTGGCGGCGAGGTCATGTTCTCGGGCGACTTCAAGGCACTTCTTGAAAATTCCGACAACCTGACTGCCAAATATTTGCGAGGTATGCTCCCTGACACTTCGGACGCGATGAAAATACCAGTGCCCAGGTTCAGGAGAAAATGGCGCAACTACGTTGAAATATCAGGCGCGCGTGAAAACAATCTCAAAAACATCGATGTCAAAATTCCTTTGGAATGTTTTACAGTGGTTACAGGTGTCAGCGGTTCGGGGAAAAGTTCTTTAGTTACCGACATATTGTTTCCGGCAGTGAGCGCCCTGTTCACGCCAACTACCGTGCGTAAAGGCCACTACAGCTCTATCGACGCCGACACATCAAAGTTGTCGGGCGTTGTGCTTGTTGATCAAGACGCCATAGGACGCTCAACTCGTTCAAACCCGGCAACTTATCTCAAAATTTTCGACTATGTCAGGGATTTGTTTGCCTCGCAGCCTCTTTCAAAACAGCGTAACTACAAGTCGGGCTTTTTCTCGTTCAACGTTCCTGGAGGAAGATGCGAGGAGTGTGAAGGCGAAGGCTTGATCCGAATCAACATGCAGTTCATGGCCGATGTTGAGATGGTCTGCCCGTCGTGCGGCGGTAAACGCTTCCGCGACGACGCCCTCGATGTGAAGGTGGCTGACAAGGATATAAACGATGTGCTTGACATGACTGTGCAGGAAGCACTTGAGTATTTCAGTTCCCTTCCGGCCAACGACTTGACCGACAATATACTTAAACGTCTTAATGCCCTTGTGGATGTCGGCCTTGAATATCTTGTTCTTGGCCAGCAGTCGTCAACCCTGTCGGGCGGCGAAGCACAGAGAATAAAACTCGCCTATTTCCTGACTCGTGATGACTCTGAACAACATCAACTCTTCATCTTCGACGAGCCTACCACAGGACTTCATTTCCACGACATACACAAGTTGTATGAGTCGTTTAACAGACTCATTGAACACGGCAACTCCGTAGTGGTTATCGAACACAACATGGAGATTGTGAAATGCGCCGACTGGATTATCGACATGGGACCCGAAGGAGGAGAAGACGGTGGAAGGATAGTGTTCGAGGGCACTCCGGAGAATCTTGTTAAATGTGGTGAATCTTATACGGCTAAATATTTGAAAGACAAGCTTTAGCCTGTTTACTATGAGAAAACTCTTTGTTTTTTTCCTTCTGTTGCTCGCCACAGTGTTTGTTTCCGCGCAGACCTTTACCGAGTGGCAAGACCCCGCTGTGTTCGAGGTCAACAAGCTCTACCCACGCGCCAACCTCCCGCAATATCGTAAGGACGCGATTCATCGCGTCCAATGCAACGACGCGATGAATCGCGTCTCTACATTGGACGGTCAGTGGGCGTTCCACTACGTGCCCAATGCCGACGAGCGCCCGACCGATTTCTTCCGCACCGACTACGACGACAGCGGCTGGGGCACCATTCCCGTGCCGGGCAACTGGGAGCTCAACGGCTACGGTGTGCCCGTCTATGTGAACACCACCAACGACTTCGACAACAGCCAGCTGCCGAAAGTGCCCGTGAAGGGCAACGCCGTGGGCAGCTACCGCAAGTGGGTGGAAATCGACAAAACATGGGAAGGCAAGCAGGTGATTATCAACATCGGGGGCGCGAAGTCCTGCTTCTACCTCTGGGTGAACGGCGAGTTCGTGGGCTACAGCGAGGATGCCAAGACCAACTCCGAGTTCGACATCACCAAGTTTGTGAGATTCGGGGAGCGCAACCTCATCGCCCTGCAGGTCTTCAAATGGAGCGACGGTTCCTACTTCGAGTGTCAGGATTTCTGGCGGCTGAGCGGCATCGAGCGCGGCATCACCCTCTACGCCCAGCCCAAAACGCACATTCTGGATTACAAGGTGATGGCCGATTTGGATTCGACGTATAAGAACGGGGTTTTGGATGTGGAGGTGACGGTTGGGAATTTGGAAACGATTTCATACGGCAAAAAATTACGTGTGACCGTGGAATTGAAAAATCCCCCCGTAGTAGTAGGGACGCGATTTATAGCGTCCGATTCCCAATCCATTGGACCAATGGACGCGATAAATCGCGTGCCCACGGTCGTTCTGCCAGCCATTCGTTTTCGTATCAATATTCCTGATGTGCAACCGTGGAGTGCCGAATATCCCTATTTGTATCCTCTTCGGATTATTCTGGAAGACAATCAAGGGAATTTTTTAGACGAAGCATATATCTCCATCGGTTTCCGCAACATCAAAATCGAAGACGGTCTGCTGAAGGTGAACGGTGTGCCGGTGACCATCCGTGGGGTGAATCGCCACGAGCACGATCCGCGCACGGGCCACGTGGTGTCTGTTGAGCGCATGAAACAGGACATCCTCCTGATGAAGGCCAACAACATCAACACGGTGCGTACCAGCCACTATCCCAATGCGCCGGAGTTTTACAGCCTTTGCGACAAGTACGGTCTCTACGTCATCGACGAGGCTAACGCGGAGTCGCACGCGCAGGGCTACGGGGAGAGGTCGTTGGCGAAACGCGCTGATTTCAAGGAGGCTACGATGGCGCGTGTCCGCAATATGTACGAGCGTGACAAGAACCACCCGTGCATCATCACGTGGTCGTTGGGCAACGAGTCGGGCAACGGCGTCTGCTACGAGGCCGCCTACGACTGGCTGAAGGCCAAGGACAGCACCCGCCCCGT
>CADBQG010000003.1 GCA_902796805.1 uncultured Bacteroidota bacterium | reverse complement strand
GAAAGGGATTCGAACCCTTGAAGCGCTTTTGGCGCTTACGCGCTCTCCAGGCGCGCGCCTTCGACCACTCGGCCATCTCTCCGAAAAATTTGGGTGTAAAAATACAATTTTTTTCTTTTGATATAATGTTTGTGGAAAAAAAAATACAACAGTGCCGAACTCGACTTTTGGTCGCTTTTTTTGTATCTTTGCCGCGCAATTTACAATATTGTATAACACCTAAAATAACATTTACAGTTATGAACAAAGTACATAATTTCAACGCAGGACCGTGTGTCCTTCCGAAAGAAGCCGTTGAGTCAACGATCAACGCAATCCGCAACTTCGACAACACAGGCATAGGCCTTATGGAAATCTCGCACCGCACCCCGGGCTGGGAGCGCGTGATGGCGGAGACACGCCAGCTCTGGCGCGACCTCCTCAACATACCCGACGAATACGAGGTTCTTTTCCTCGGCGGCGGCGCAAGCACGCAGTTCTTCATGGTTCCCGCAAACCTCATGAAGACGAAGGCGGCCTACCTGCAGACCGGTGTCTGGGCTAAGAAAGCCGCAAAGGAAGCCAAAAATTTCGGCACAACAGAGATCGTGGCCTCATCTGAGGACAAGACCTACAACTACATCCCGAAAGGCTGGACTGTTCCCGCTGACGCAGACTACTTCCATATCACCACCAACAACACCATCTACGGCACCGAAATCCGCAAGGACTTCGCACCGGAAGAAATCAACAACGTGATGCTCGTGGCCGACATGTCGTCAGACATCATGAGCCGTCCGGTTGACGTCACGAAATACGGCCTCATATACGGCGGCGCGCAGAAGAACGTCGGCCCGGCCGGTGTTACCTTCGTTATCGTGCGCAAGGACATCCTCGGCAAGATCGGCGACCGCGCCTACATGAACCCGCTGCCGACAATGGTTGACTACCGTACACACGCAGCTGAAGAAGCCAAGAACATCTCTATGTTCAACACTCCTCCTGTACTTCCAATCTTCGTTATGCACGAAACACTTTTATGGCTCAAAAACACTATCGGTGGCGTGGCTGAGATGAACAAGATCAATGTTAAGAAGTCTAATCTCCTCTACGAAGAAATAGACCGAAACAGCATGTTTGTGGGTACAGTAGCCAACAAGGAAGACCGTTCCATCATGAACCATTGCTGGGTTATGGCTCCGGGCTACGAGGACAAGCAAGACGCTTTCATGGCATACGCAAAGGAATGCGGCATGGTAGGAATCAAGGGACACCGCTCGGTGGGCGGCTTCCGCGCATCCCTCTACAACGCCTGCACCGTTGAAGACGTTGAAGCACTCGTGGCTTGCATGCAGGAGTTTGAGAAGAAGAACAAATAATTGTTGAATTGTTGATTTGTTGATTTGATTGATGGGGTCATATTCATTTTCGTTTGAGAAGTTGGATGTCTGGAATTTGGCAAGAACTTTCTTGAAAAGTGTTTATCCCATAATTGACTCTTTTCCTCAAAAGGAAAAATACAATTTAACAGATCAAATTCGCAGAGCTTCTACATCTATTGTATTGAACTTGGCTGAAATGACATCACGTTCTTCTTTGAAAGAACAAGCTCATTTTTCAAAAATAGCATTTGGCTCGTCCATTGAAGTGTATTGTTCGTTTTTGTTAGCTTTTGATTTTGGGTATGTAAATGACGAACAACTGCAAAGCATGAAAGACCAAATCAACTAAATCACAAACAAGATAAACGCTCTCAAAAAAAGTCAGCTTAAACGCTTACAACAATCAACAACCAACAATCCCACAAAAAACAACTAAACAACTAAACAAACAATTAAACGAATAAACAATTAAACTAATAAACAATGAAAGTACTCGTTGCAACACAAAAACCATTCGCAAAGGCCGCAGTTGACGGTATCCGCGCCATTGTTGAGAAGGCCGGTTACGAGTTGGCCTTGTTAGAAAAATATGAAACCGCTGAGGAGCTTTACGCAGCAGTTGCAGACGTTGACGCAATGATTGTGCGTTCCGACAAAGTTACGGCACAGGTTATCGACGCTGCCAAGAACCTCAAGGTGGTTGTACGCGCCGGCGCCGGCTTCGACAACCTCGACCTCGCCGCATGCACGGCCAACAACATCGTGGCCATGAACACCCCGGGTCAGAACTCGAACGCCGTGGCCGAACTCGCCCTCGGCATGATGATCTACATGGCCCGCAACACCTTCAAGCCCGGCACAGGCTCCGAACTTAAGGGCAAGAAAGTGGGCATCCAGGCTTACGGCAACGTAGGCCGCCTCGTGGCTGAGAAGGCACGCGCCCTCGGCATGGAAGTGTGGGCATTCGACCCGTTCGTGCCGAAAGAGAAAATGGAAGCCGAAGGGGTTGTCGTTCCCGCCACCCTCGAAGACATGTACAAGAACTGCGACTACATATCACTTCACATTCCTGCCAACGACCAGACCAAGAAGTCAATCAACAAGGCTCTCGTCTCGCTCATGCCGAAAGGCGGCTGCGTGATAAACACAGCCCGCAAGGAAGTCATCAACGAGGAGGAACTCATCGCCCTCATGGCAGAGCGCGAAGACATCAAGTACTGCACCGACATAGCTCCAGATGCAATGGAAGAGTTCAGCAAGTTCGAAAAACGCTTCTTCGCGACACCAAAGAAACAGGGTGCTGAAACCGCAGAAGCCAACATCAACGCCGGCCTCGCCGCTGCAACACAGATCGTGAACTTCTTCGTGAACGGCGACAAGAAATTCCAAGTGAACAAATAAGATTTGTATCACAAACATTTTCATAAGGGGAGACTCCACGTTCTCCCCTTTTTTTTCATTTCCATACATTACAACTTCTAACTCATAACCCCTAAGTTCCAAACTCTAAGTTCTAAACTCCAAGCTCTAAGTTCTAAATAAATGTGTATCTTTGCAGTTCGAAACAGAAAAAACATAACATTATGGCAATCACGAAATTAGATCAATTAGTTGAATTGGTTAAGTCCAAACCCAAGAAAAGGCTTGTAGCAGCAAACGCCAACGATGCCCACACCATAGAAGCTGTCAATGCCGCTGTTGACATGGGGGTTATCGACGCCACGCTTGTGGGAAACCCCGAATCGATAGAGAAGGTGTGCAAGGAACTCGGAATAGACATCAAAAAATTCACTGTCATAGCGGAGACTGTCGACACCAAGGCTGCGGCAAGGAGCTGCGACCTCATCAACAACGGCGAGGGCGACATCCTGATGAAGGGACTTCTGCCCACCGACAAGTACATGCGCGCGATACTCAACAAGGAAAAGGGACTCTGTCCTCCCAAGGCCACCCTTTCGCACGTTTCGGTGATTGACAACCCGGCATACCACAAGCTGTTAGTTGTGGGCGACGTGGCCATAATTCCGGCTCCCGAGCTGAAGGAGAAACAGGCCATCATGCGCTACCTGATAGACACCGCGAAAGCCTTGGGCATAGAGAAGCCGAAGGTAGCCGTACTCGCGGCCACCGAGCAGGTGTCGCCGGGAATGCAAGCCTGCGTTGACGCCGCAATTCTCGCCGCCATGGGCAACAGAGGCCAGATCAGCGACGCATACATAGACGGGCCGCTGTCGCTCGACATCGCGATAGACAAAGAGACCGCCGAAATCAAGAAGCTGAAAAGCGACGTTGCCGGCGATGCAGACTGCCTCGTGTTCCCGAATATCGAGAGCGGAAACGTGTTCTACAAGTGCTGCACGAAGTTCAACCACGCCGAGATAGGCGCAATACTGAAAGGCGCCAAGGTGCCCTGCGTTCTTTCATCTCGTGGCGACAGCGCGAAGACAAAACTCTATTCCATAGCACTGGCCGCACTGCTCGCTTAAGTTCGCACGGATGGACATAGCAACTATCTTCAGTTTTGTGGACTTCAGGATCGTGGATGTCCTCGACATCCTCATTGTGGCCATCCTGCTGTTCGAGCTTTACAAACTAACCAAGGGGACCGCGGCGGTGAAGCTGTTCTGGGTCCTCGCGCTGATATACGTCCTTTGGAAGGTGGTTGCATATTTCCATTTCACGATGCTGACCGACCTGACAAACGAGCTCATAAATGTAGGCGTTCTGGCCATAATTATCCTTTTCCAGCCCGAAATCAGAAAATTCCTGCTGTACATAGGAGACGGAAGAATCCTGCATTTCTTCAGTGACAGGTTTGTGAAACAGAACGGCGACAAATCCTATTCTGACGAGATTGAGGCAGTGAAGAAGGCCTGCCGGCACATGTCGGCGAACAACACCGGCGCGCTCATAGTCTTCGCCCGGAAAACTCCCCTGGACGACTTCCTCAACACCGGCGAGGAGATTGACGCCAAGCCGTCGGCCGACCTGCTGGAGAACATCTTCTACAAGAACAGTCCGTTGCACGACGGTGCGGTGATCATCAAAGACCACCGCATCGCCGCGGCGCGGTGCATACTCCCCGTGTCGAAGAACAAGGACCTCCCGCAGGAGGTTGGGCTGAGGCACCGCTCCGCGCTCGGCGCCACCGAGTTCACCGACGCGGTGGCCGTCGTCGTCTCCGAACAGACCGGCAACATATCGATATGCAAGGACGGTGTGATGACAAGGGACTTCACATCCTCCACGCTGCGCCAAGCTCTTGAAGAGATCCTCATCAAGGAACACTAAGAAAGGGCGGCCGGGTTTCAGTAGTAATTGCCAAATAGTGTGAAGGAGGGAAGATTATGATTTCAAGTAATGTAGGACTTACCGGCCGCCTCTCTTATGCTTTCATCATGGCAAAGATAACTTAATATTCTTTATTTTTTTTAATATTTGTATAATTTTTATTAACAATTTTTTAGTTAATATCTTGAACTACCTTTAGAGACACACGATGAACCAGGAAGAACAAATACTGTCGGAACTCAACGAACAGCAGAGAATAGCCGTAACTGAGACAGAAGGCCCGATGATGGTGCTGGCCGGCGCAGGCTCAGGCAAAACACGCGTGCTGACATACCGCATAGCCTACATGCTCGCCGTCAAGCACATAAGCCCGTACCGGATATTGGCGCTCACATTCACCAACAAGGCCGCAGCGGAAATGCGCGAGAGAATAACTTCCCTCGTAGGGGTGGAAAACGCCAAGGCCGTGACCATGGGCACTTTCCACTCCGTATTCCTGAAGATACTCAGGGCGGAGGCCGAGAAAATAGGCTTCTCCAACAACATAACCATCTACGACACAGACGACACCAAGGCTCTTATTAAAACGATCGTCAAGGAGATGTCGCTCGATCCGAAGGTGTACGACGCGAGGTTCATAGCAAACCGCATCTCGTCGGCGAAGTCGAGCCTGCTCTCCCCCGACGACTACGCCAACAACAGCGAGATAACCGCGATCGACAACATGGCCAACAGGCCGCTCATACACCAGATATTCAAGACATACAACGAACGCCTCAAACTGTCGAACGCCATGGACTTCGACGACCTGCTCTACTACATGAACGTCCTGCTGCGCGACTCGCCCGAGGCCCTGTACAAATACCAAAACAGGTTCACATACATCCTCGTCGACGAGTACCAGGACACCAACCACGCGCAATATTTCATCATCAAGCAGCTTGCCGCCCTCAACCAGAACATCTGCGTGGTGGGCGACGACGCGCAAAGCATCTACGGCTTCCGCGGTGCCGACATACAGAACATACTGAGCTTCAAGCGCGACTACCCGAGCACCAGGATCTTCAAGCTTGAGCAGAACTACCGCTCCACCCAGAACATCGTGAACGCGGCCAATTCGGTGATAAGACACAACAAGGACAGAATGCCGAAAGAGGTGTGGACCGACAACGACGAGGGCGCAAAGATAGAACTCATGAAAACCTCGTCGGACACCGACGAAGCGGCGACCGTTGCCGAAAAAATTTTCGAAACACGCATGAACAAGCATGTGCGCAACGACCAGTTCGCGATTCTCTACAGGACGAACACACAATCGCGTGCCATTGAGGAAGCGCTTGTGAAGCGCAACATACCGTACAAAATCTACGGTAACGTGTCGTTCTACAACAGAAAGGAAATCAAGACCGTGCTCGCCTACTTCAGGGTAACGATAAACCACTACGACGAGGAGTCGCTGAAACGCGTCATAAACTTCCCGATGAGGGGGATAGGCGACGTTACTGTGGCCCGCCTTCTCACAGCCGCCACAAGCGCGCATGTCCCCCTTTGGGAAGCCGTCGCGCAACCTGAACATTATTGCCCCGAACTGAACGCAGGGATTGCCGGCAAACTGAAAGACTTCGCCGCGATGATCCAGGGATTTTCAGCACAGCTTACCACCAACGACGCCTACGACCTCGGAATGCACATCGTGGCAAAGTCGGGCGTGGCAAAGGCCCTCAACGAAAGCCCCGAGGACAAGGAGCGCCTCGACAACGTCAACGAACTTCTCAACTCTATGAAACTGTTCACCGAGGCGGAGCCTGAAAACCTCATCAACGAGTCCACAGGAGAGATAATCGAGGACTACTTCCCATCCCTCGACCAATACATGCAGTCGGTATCGCTTCTTGAGGAGACAAACCTCAGCGGAAAAGCGAAGGACGACTCCGACGCCAACGTTGTACGCCTGATGACTATACATTCGGCAAAAGGTCTGGAATTCGACTACGTGTTTGTTACGGGAATGGAGGAAAACCTCTTTCCCTCGTCGATGTCGCTCGAATCGAGGCAGAGCATTGAGGAGGAGCGCCGTCTGTTTTACGTGGCGATAACAAGGGCCCGCAAGGAGATATACCTGACAATGGCCACCTCACGCTTCCAGTTCGGGCAGTTCAGAATCTGCGAGCCCAGCAGGTTCCTCGACGAGATTCCTGAGAAATACCTCAAGGTTACGTCAAAGGCTTCCGAAGGAAGAGGCGGATTTTCGAGACCCGGCTCAGGCTTCAGGTTTGAGACGTCGGAAAACAGAAGGCCATGGGAGCGCAACGTTCCCGAAAGAAGACAGCAAACAGCAGGCAACAAACCGAACATCAAGACCAAGGAGGATGTTAAGCTCGAACAGATAGGCACCCCGGCAGCCCTCGGCGACATCAGGCCGGGAATCAGGGTGTACCATTCCAAGTTCGGCTTCGGCAATGTCGACTCCTTGTCGGGCACAGACCTTGACGCCCGCGCGGTGGTGAGATTCGACACCGTGGGCACAAAGACCCTCGTGCTAAAATTCGCCAAACTTATAATCCCAAACTAAGGTCATGCAATTCAGAACAATACTGCCAGCCCCACAGTTCCCCTTCAGCATAAAAACGGAAGACTCCATAATGCTTGTCGGGTCGTGCTTTTCCGACAACATCGGACACTACTTCGCAACGCGCCGCTTCGACGTGTCTTCGAACCCGTTCGGAGTGCTCTTCAACCCAGTCTCCATCGAAAGGGCCATGCAATTCATGCTCGAACCCGAAAAATTCGACAAAGACAGGTATTTCCACAAATATCGCGACCTGTGGGTCAGCTTCGCGCACCATGGCAAGTTCTCGAACGAGATTTACGAGGACTTCGAGCGCAACATTGAAAGGCAATTGCACGATGGACACGAGTTTCTTCAGAAAACCAGGTATCTTTTCATCACTTTCGGAACCGCATACTGCTACAAGTTCATCCCGAAAGACCTGATAGTGTCGAACTGCCACAAAATTCCGAACCATCAGTTCGAGAGGACACGCCTCGACACGAAGCAGATTGTATCACTTTGGAAAGGCCTCATCAGCAAACTCACCGAAACGTGTCCGGAGATGAAAATCATATTCACGGTGAGCCCGGTAAGGCATCTCAGCGACGGCGCCCACGGCAACTCCATCAGCAAGGCTTCGCTCATTCTGTCAACTGAAAAACTTGTCGACAACACAACCACGTTCTACTTCCCGGCTTTCGAATACCTTATGGACGACCTTCGCGACTATCGCTTCTACGGCAGGGATCTGTGTCATCCTAACGACCTGGCTGTCAGTTATCTTGAAGAAAAAATCGCCGAGTCGTTCTTCGACGAGGAAACATTTGCGAGAATTTCAGAGATAGAAAAGGAAAACAGGTTTTTGAACCACCGAAAATTCAGATAGCGGCAATACGGATAATTTTTGTACCTTTGCCGCGCCTTGGCCCCGTAGTTCAGCTGAATAGAACGTCAGATTCCGGTTCTGAAAGTCGTGGGTTTGAATCCCGCCGGGGTCACTAAGAGAGAACGCTATGGATATTAACCGTTACAGAGAGATTTGCGCCGCGCTGCCGGAGAACGTGAAACTTGTCGCCGTATCCAAGACAAAGCCCGCTGAAGACATAGAGCGGCTCTACAACACCGGACAGAGAGCGTTCGGCGAAAACAAGGCCCAAGAGCTCAAGGGCAAGCATGAATCTCTCCCCGAAGACATAGAATGGCACTTCATCGGGCATCTCCAGAAGAACAAAATCAAGTACATCGCCCCTTTCGTGACACTAATCCACAGCATAGACAGTTTCAGCCTACTCGAGGAGGTGGACAGAATCGCCGCAAAGAACGGCAGAGTCATTCCGTGCCTGCTGCAATTCCACATCGCCGCCGAGGAGACAAAATTCGGTTTCTCGCTTGAGGAATGCATCGAAATGCTGGAGAGTCCAAGTTTCAAACTGCTGAATAACGTGGAAATTCACGGGGTGATGGGCATGGCCACATTCACTGATGACGAGACCCAGGTGCGCCGTGAATTCAAAAACCTCAGGCAGATTTTCGAAAGGCTGAAAGAGAATTTCTTCAAAGAAAGCGACTGTTTCAAAGAGGTTTCCATGGGCATGACCCACGACTACGGCATCGCCATAGAGGAAGGCAGCACGATGGTGCGCATCGGCAGCGCCATTTTCGGCGAACGCAACTACAGCCACTCCATCTGACCTCCTGTTTGCGATGAAAATAACAGAAAACCACAGTCTTAAGAACAACAACACATTCGGCATCGATGTGCAGTGCAGCACATTTGCCTGCATCGACAGTGTCGAAGAACTTGAGGATTTTTCAGAAAACATTCTCAAAAACGAGAAGTTCTACATACTCGGCGGAGGCAGCAACACCCTTTTCACCAAGAACTTTGGCGGGATAATCATCCATCCGGAAATCACCGGGATTGAAATCGTGGAAGAGAGTTCCGAAAGCGTGGTGGTGTGCGCCGCGGCGGGCGAGGAGTGGGACAATCTCATAAACTTCTGCATAAAAAACGAACTCTACGGACTCGAGAACCTCACTGCTATCCCCGGGCTTGTAGGCAGCGCGCCCGTGCAGAACATCGGCGCTTACGGCGTGGAGGTGAAAGACTGCATACTCAAGGTGTCGGGGTTCGACTTCTCAAAAAAACAGCTCAGCGAGTTCTCGAACGCCGAATGCGGATTCTCATACAGGAACTCCGTGTTCAAGGCTAACACAAAACGCGACTTCCTGATAACACACGTCTTTTTCAGGCTTTCAAGAAAGAAGCGTTTCAATCTCTCGTACAACGCTCTGGCGAAAACGATCAGCGACAGATATTCTGAGCCTACCTTGAAGGCCATATCGGACACTGTACGAGAGATAAGGGACTCCAAACTTCCCGACTACAGGATTTTGGGCAACTGCGGCAGTTTTTTCAAGAACCCGGTGGTGTCTGATGGGTTTTGCGCAAAACTGCTCGAAAAGCACCCCGACCTCGTCGTGTTCGACGCTGACGGCGGCAACAAGAAACTGTCGGCAGGGCATCTTATAGAGAAATGCGGCTGGAAAGGCAGAAGAGTGGGAAACGCGGGCGTTTACCCGAAACAGGCCTTGGTGTTGGTGAACTACGGCAACGCCTCTCCCGACGAAATCCTGAACCTTGCCGGCATGATTGTCAGCGACGTGAGAAACGAGTTCGGAGTGGAGTTGGAAATGGAGATAAACCGCGTTTGAACTTGCTCCCGCAAGTCTTATTTCTTGGGTATTTTCAACTTCTGCCCTATCCTTATCGCGTCCTTGTTCGACAAGTTGTTGTACTGGGCGATGTCGTTGGCAGTGGTGCCGTAACGGCGGGCGATGGACGTGAGTGTGTCGCCTTGCCTGATGGTGTATGAAGTATAGTCGATCTGCTTCTGCACAGGCATTATCACCGGCTTTACCTGCAATTCGTGTTTTGCGGTGTCGGCAGCGTTTGTTGTGTCTGACACTATGTTCTGGGCTATGGACTTCACGGTGTCAAGAGCCTGCGGCTTCGGGTTAGGATTGGCAACCCTTATCGTGGTGCCTTTCTTTACCAACAGCCGTTGCCCTGCCCTCAACGTGGTTCCGCGCAAATGGTTCATCGACTTGATGGAAGCCACTGTGGTGCGGTATTTGGAGGCAATCTTGCCGAGTGTCTCCCCCTTTTTCACAACGTGGTACTTGTTGGGTGTCTTCTGCACAATTGTACCGTCTTCATCAACAGATGAATTTGATGCAAGAACGTCAAGGTTCTTCGAAGGACTGAAATACTGGTCGTGGTCATATTTGTAAACCGAGTCGCTCATGGCGATGAACCTGACCACATCGGCGGACTGTAGGCGGAGAGGCCGCAGCGAGTTGTTGAACGCCGGGATTATGTCGCGCTTGTATTGAGGGTTAAGCGACTTTATCTCGTCATAACTGATTCCCATCACCTCGGCCACCTGCCTGAAGTGCAACTCGCTGTCAACCATCACGGTGTCGACATCGGTGGGTATCTTGATTTCAGCGGGCTGTATGCCGTAGAGGTTGTGATAGGTCATCATGTACATGGCCCCGATGAACGCCGGGAAATAGTTCTGGGTTTCACGCGGAAGGTAGTTGCAGATACCCCAGAAGTCGGTTTTCCCGCCCGAACGTTGGATTGCCTTGCGTACATTGCCAGCGCCGCAGTTATATGCCGAGATGGCAAGTCCCCAGTCGCCGAAAATCCGGTAGAGGTCGCGGAAGTGCCTTGCGGCGGCGTCGGTGGCCTTGTAGGGGTCGCGACGGTCGTCAACATACGAGTCGACCTCAAGGCCGTAGATCTTCCCGGTCCCGTACATGAACTGCCATATCCCCGTTGCGCCGGCGGGAGAAACCGCCGTTGGGTTGAGGGCCGACTCTATTATCGTTATGTAAACCAACTCCTCCGGAAGACCGTACTTGTCGAATATGGCCTTCATCCACGGAAAGTAGTACTGTGCCAAGCCCAATACCACCGAGGAACTGCGCTGCCGCTGAACAGAATAAAGCTCGATGAAACGCTTCACCCTGTTGTTGTAAGCAACTTTGATAGGAGAGTTAATCTGGCTTAAACGATTGAAAATCAACGAATCGTTGCTGTCGTATTTGGTTGTATCGTCTGTTAGTTTTGAAAGAACGGAATTCTGGCTCGCCAAATCTCGCTTCACATACCACAAGTTAAGCAGCGAATCCATGATTCTTATCTCACGCCTGGCAAAAATCTCCATGTTTTCATTCACCGAACCTGAAGAAGAACTGTCGGGTTGAAAAGTGGTTTCTTGCGACCAAAGCAGAAACGGAAAAAATGCCAATAAGATGATTACCAAATATTTATTACTCATAATATTCTCTAATTAAAACGAAATGCCGAAACCTCAAACACATATTCAGTCCGACTTTACACACCTTGCCCGACACGAAACGGCAAAGATACTTTTTTCAACGAAAGAAACAACTATTTTATTGTGTAGTTGTTCCATTTAAGTTCCTGACCCTCCTTGAAAAGTGTTGTAAGTGTCAGGATTCCATCCTCGTTATACTGCTGCCAGATTCCATCCTGCAGGCCGTTCTTGTATATTCCTGAAAGCCTCAAGTTGCCGTTTTCCCAGAAAAGGGTGTATTTTCCGTCCAAGATGTTTTCGGTATAGTTAACCTCGGAGGCTATCTTTCCTGATTCAAAGTACGATTTCCAGGTGCCGCTGCGCAGCCCGCCCTCATAGATGCCTGTCTCAATGGCGCTTCCGTTCGTATATGTCCATCTTCCCTCTTCAAAGCCTGCGGTGTACTGTCCGTTAGTCACTATTCTGTTTTCATCGTCATATTCCACATATCTTCCCTCGAGTTCGCCTTCCTCATAGTATGCAACAACCATGGTGTCGCCCGAGGGATAGAACCAGAACCAGTCGCCCGACTTCTTCCCTTTTGAATCATAGCTTCCTGATATTTCCACTGTTTTGTCGGGGAAATAGAAATACCAATCGCCTATCTGACGCGAGTTTTTGTATTTTCCTTTTGAACGCAGCTCTCCTGTAGGATAGTACTCTTTCCACAAGCCCTGGCGGAGGCCGTTCAGATCGGTTACTCCCTCATACCGGAGCCAGCCGTCTTCATACAGGTAGCCGTTTACAATTTTACCCGCCGTGTCGAAATCCCGGCGCACTCCGTCGGGACGGCCGTTGAAATAGGTCGCTGAAATCGCCACGCGGCCGTTGTTATGGTATGTCTGCCTCCTCTCAAGCTGCTTGGTCTCCTTGGCGTCGTGCACCAAATTGCCGTGCTCGAACTTCTCCACCCGGAGGAAGTTGCCGTTTTCGTCGTAATATTTGAAGAAGCCGTGGCTTTTGTCGTTGAGATACTGAGCCTCCAACTTGAGATTCCCGTTGTCCCAGAAATATTTCCAGCTCCCCTGCTTCAGTCCGAACCGGTCGGTACGGTTCACAAGTTCACGGCGGCTGCGCACGCCACGGTAGTACCTTGCAACCGCAACCACAAGCCCGGTGTCGTTGAACTCCTTCGAGAGACCGTTGGGCAGGCCGTCCTCGTAGGGCACCGTCCTCACAAGGGTGCCGTTGTTCCTATAGGTGTTCACGGAGCCAGTTATTGTGTCGCTTTTCCAATGTGTCACGGTGTATTCGTCCTCGCCGTAAACCGTCTGAACACCGTGCTTTTTGTTTTCAAGGTAATTGACTGTCATTTTTGGAGAAGAGTCGTCGTTGTAGAACACCCAGAGGCTGTCGAGAAGGAAATTCTTCCTGTTTCCCTCCGATATGAGGACTCCTTTCTCGTTGTATGATTTCCACCAGCCTTCCGGCTTTCCATCAACAATGCGTCCTTCAGACGATTTCACTCCTGACGGATAGTAGAATATCTTGTAGTCATTTAAAAAAACGGAATCTTGGGCTGCGCATGACATCCAAAGCATTGCAAGCACGAACCCAAGATTCCTTCTTTTCATATTTACAGATCAGATTTCTTAGCCAGTATTATTTCGTTCCTACGAACTTGACGATACTGACTCTTGTCAGTTCAGTTCCCATGATGGAAAGTGTGTAATACATGTCGACATACACTGTGTTTCCACTGAATTTGGCCTCAATCGCAACATTCTTGATCTGTTCAGTGGCTGAATTGTATATATTGTTATTGTTTCCCACCAACTGGAGAAGCTGGGTAATCATCTGGGCATTAACGCTGTTTGTCCTGTAGGTTGTGCCTTCCACGAAGTCAACGGGCACTACTGCATAAATCAAAAGTCCGTTGCTCAACGGATTTGATGTGATGCGCATATTGCCGCTTTTCTCGAGTTTGTCGGTAACAAATGTGTAGGTTCCGGAATATTTGCCTGCATAGGGGTTCTTGTCGGAACATGCGGTGAATGCGAGTACCGCAATAAGGATTAAAGGTAAAAACTTTTTCATTTTTTTATTTTTTTAGTGAGATTTATGACTTGAATAGGTTTTTTTCGACGAGTTCGCAGATGATGTGGCCCAGCATTATGTGGGACTCCTGGATACGCGGTGTGTCTTCAGAGGGTACATTGAGCAATATGTCGGCAGTCTTCCTCATCTCTCCGCCCGAAGCTCCGGTCATCGCTATGGTCTTGAGGCCCATTTCCTTGGCGGTTTCAAATGCTTTGACAACATTTGCTGAGTTCCCGGAAGTTGAGATGCCCACAACCACGTCGCCTTTCTTCGAGGTGCCTTGCAGTAGGCGGGAAAAGACGATGTCGTAGCCGTAGTCGTTGCCCACAGCGGTGAGATATGACGTGTTGCAGTGCAGTGCCTCGGCGTTCAGCGGCGGGCGGTCGAAATAGAAGCGGCCTGAAAGCTCAGCGGCGAGGTGCTGCGCGTCGGATGCGCTCCCGCCGTTGCCGCAGAAATGAACCCTGCCGCCGTTTCTCAAAGACTCGGCAATCATGTCGGCAGCCGACTGCACGCGCTCCAGGAACGCAGCGTTGCCAAGAATCGCCTGCTTCACCGACACACTGTCACTAATTGATTGTATAATCCTCTTGTCCACGTAAACAAACTATTTTTCTTGACTCTCAATGCGACGTCAAGATTAAAGATTAAAACTGGCGCAAAGGTACTTTTTTTTTGAAACGCCGGGCAACCAAAAAAAACATACCGCCTTGCGGGGCCGAAACTGATTGCGACACGGCACATCTGCGCTTGCGACATCACACTTCATCATCATCAAAAATCGTCAATAATCTTTCAAAAATACCCTGTTTAGGCTATTTCCAGTCAATACGCCTAACCTACTTTTGCGTACAGTTTCCAGCAGACGGAGGCAGACCGCCATAAAGACCGGGAAATATTGTTCAGAACAAATAACAATTAACAATAAATCATAAAGTTATGAATAAAACACTACCTATTAGAAAGTTCGTGCTGATTGCGGCGCTGATGATGCCGCTTTTCGCACTTTTTGCGCAAAACACTTCCGACACCATCACAGGCGACTACATAGGCTATTCGCCTTACAGCGTGCTGCCCGGCTCCTACGGATTCCACATATCCGCCTGTCTGTACGAGGCCGGGGAGATAAACCACGAGGCCGGAAACATCACCTCGCTGTCGTACAGCATCGCCCCGGGCAACGGCTACGACTTCGAGTACTCGTCCGCGAAGATATGGCTGATAGAGACGTCCGATGAGACTCTCGACCTGTCGCAGTCGTGGTACGACATTACCAACTCCGCGACTTTGGTGTACGACGGTTCCCTCGACAACATAACGCCTTTCGACTACTATTGGCATGAATTTCCATTCAGCCAGGCTTTCGCTTATACCGGCGGCAACCTGATAGTGCTTGTGGAAGGGGTGATGTCCAACGAGTATTACGGCGGCACCGACTACGAGATAGCCCTCTACACAAACGATAGCGACGAGGACCACTGCTGGGTGATGATGCAAGATGACGAGATGTTCGACATTCACGAGGTGATGTCCGGCCTCTCAGGCTCTTTCCACAGCTCTACAACCGAACGTCCCGACATTTTCTTCACATTTGGAGGCAACACCACCCACGACTGCTTTCTGAACATACCGTACAGTGATGATTTCCAAAGCTATGAGGCATACGCCGCAATGCCTGAATGCTGGACACGTATTTCCGAAGAATACAACGAATACCTCGGCTACTACACTCCGTGCGTGGGCCCGGGCAGTGCCGCCGACAACTACGACCAGAGCCTGTTCTTCACGCTGATGGACACCGACGCCGAATACGCCATCCTGCCGAGACTGGCCGACGGATATTCAATACAGAACCTGACGATGAGTTTCAGATTCAAAACCGCGCAGCAGAACACCACGGTTGTTGCAGTAGGCGTGATGACAAACCCTGACAATCCCTCCACTTTCGAGCTCGTGCAGACCGTTTCCCGCGAAGGTACTTCTTTCGGATTTGAGAACAAGGAGATAAACTTTGCCGCATACACCGGCGACGGACGCTACATCGCATTGCTGCTGAGCCGGGAATATTCCTCATCGTTGTACCCCAGCTGCTTTATCGACGACATAAACGTTGAGGCTTCTGCCTTCTGCACGCCTCCCGTGGACATAGTAGCCGACGTTGACGGCGACTATGTAACAGTTTCCTGGACATACACCAACAACGCGCAAGGCGCCAAACTGTACTACAAGTCTGAGGAGGACACCGATTTCGAGGAGATAGAGATTGCCGAAGAGGACTACAACATTTTCGAGAGCCTTCCCGCCGGAACCACTTATGAATTCTACATTGTTTCGGTATGCGGCGAAGATGAGGTCTCGGCGGCAAGTGCAACTTACACATTCACAACATCATGCGAGGCAATCACCGAGTTTCCTTGGAGTGAAAGCTTTGAGAACGGCGTATCCTGCTGGACACTGAACTCGTCGGCTGCCGGACAGAACTGGGCGTTGGTTTCAGCAGGCGGCCACGCCGACTTCTACAACACCCCCTACCAGCCTTACTCCGGAAACAACATGATGCAGTTCAACGCATGGCAGTTCACCGCCGGAAACTGGGGAACTCTCACCTCTCCACAGATAGACCTCAGTCAGGAAAAGACCCTGACGTTCCAGTATCACACATGCGGACAGGAGGAAATCTTCGACTTCGACTTGTTCGAGGAATATCCCGACAATGAAGAGATGTGGTGGAAGCCGATGTCTGAAAAAATCGAGATCTATGTCAGCGGCGACGGCTCCGTTGAGAACGCAAGCCTTCTCACCACCGTGAACGGATATTCAGAATCTTTCGGATGGAAGAGCGCAACCGTGTCAATCCCCGCCCAGGAAGAGTTCGGGTACATCATCTTCAAAGCTTACTACGAAGACGGATACAACATGGCCATCGACAACATCGTTGTTTCAGACGGAACACACGAGTATGAAAACATCCCTGTAAACATAGACACAGCGATATGTGAAGGCAGCAGTGTGGTGATAGGCGGCGAGACCTTCAGCATCGGCGGGACATACCAGATAATCGTCTCACACGAAAATGAAGGCGATACTGTAATCACACTGAATCTTACTGTCAACCCCACTTTCTCGATGACCTACGAGGCCACGATAAACGAGGGCGAAACATACACCGGACACGGTTTCAACGAGAGCCAAGGCGGCACATATCACCAGTATCTCGAGACCGTGAACGGCTGCGACAGCGTCATAACCCTTGTTCTCACAGTTACAGGTGGAACAACTCCCGACCCGGTGTTTGTAACCCTCGACGCCTCGATTTGCAACGGCGAGACCTATGAGTTCAACGGCAACACCTATTCAGCAGAAGGCACGCACACAGTGGTTTCAGGAGACACAACCTACACTATCGTCATAACCGTGAATCCTACTTACAACATAACAATCAACGACAGTGTGGCTCCTGGCGAGACTTACAACAATCACGGATTCAACGTGGGCGGGGCAGGCACTTATGTGCAAAACCTCGAGACTGTGAACGGATGCGACAGCGTGATAACATTGGTGCTGACCGAAACCGTCGGGATAGAGAGTTTCGGCAGTGCGGCGGTTACAATATCTCCGAATCCCGCAACCGACTATTTTGCGGTAAGCGTGAAGAACGTGAGCGGCGCGGTGAGCGTTGAACTTCTCGACATCAGCGGCCGCACGCTCCGCCGCGAGACCATGGATGCCGACGGAACCCCGCTGCGAATCAATCGCGGAGTCCTTCCGGCAGGCATCTACATGCTGCGCCTCACTTCCGGCAACTGCAGCCAGACCCGCAAAGTCATACTGAAATAGCACTTGCACTTATACTTTCAACCCGGAACCACAACGGTTCCGAAAAGTCCCGCTTTCATTAACGGGACTTTTTTAATGTCTTGCAATCCTGGACTTTTCACAATGCCCACACAAGTTTTGCCGTGCAACGATAAAAAGAGTATCTTTGCGGCTGTGATAAAACAGAAGTCAATAGACAGTGTGCTTTCGGCGACACAGATTGAGGAGGTTGTCGGCGACTTCGTCTCCTTGCGCAAGCAAGGGCGCGATTTCGTGGGCATTTGCCCCTTCCACGACGACAAGAACCCGTCGCTTCATGTGAGTCCCAGGCTTGGGATTTACAAGTGCTTTGTGTGCGACGCGGCCGGGAATTCCGTGAAGTTCCTGATGGAGCACGAGAAGATGTCGTATCCAGAGGCCATCGAGTACCTGGCGAAGAAATACAGCATCCAGCTCGAGTACGAGAATACTGAAAGCGAGGAGGAGCGCAGGGAGCGCTCCCTGCGCGAAAGCCTGTTCGTGGTGAACGAATTCGCAGAGAAGTTTTTCTTCGACCAGCTGAGGAACACCGAGGAGGGCAAACTGATAGGAATGTCGTACCTTAAGGAGCGTGGCTTCATGAACGCAACCATTGACAAGTTCAGGCTCGGATACTGTCCCGAATCATGGGACTCTTTCACGCAGGAGGCGCTCAGACAGGGCTACAAGGAGGAGTACCTCATCGAACTCGGGCTCACGGGGAAGTCACAGAGCGGCAAACTCTACGACATCTACCGCGGGAGGGTGATCTTCCCCATCCACAACGACGCCGGGAAAGTCATCGGCTTTGGCGGCAGAATACTTAAAAAGGACTCAAAAGACCCTCGAAAATACGTCAACTCGCGCGAGAACACCATTTACCACAAAAGCGACACTCTGTACGGCATCTTCCACGCCAAGAACTCCATTCACAAAAAAGACAACGTCTATCTTGTGGAGGGCTACACCGACGTAATATCAATGCACGAATCGGGCATCGAGAACGTGGTTGCCTCCTCCGGCACCTCGCTCACCACTGGCCAGATACGGATGATCTCGAAGCGGACGAAGAACATAACGGTGCTTTACGACGGCGACCGCGCCGGAATCAAGGCTTCCATGCGGGGCATCGACATGCTTTTGGAGAACGACTTGAAGATTCGGGTATGCCTGCTCCCCGACGGCGAGGATCCTGATTCGTTCGCAAAGAAACACAGAGACAGCGAGTTGCAGGAATACCTTGAGAAGGAATCGAAAGACTTTCTCCTTTTCAAGGCGGGAATCTTGTCGGAAGAGGCAGGCACTGACCCCATAAAGCGCGCCGGCATGGTCAACGAGATATTGAAGTCCATAAGCTGCGTGAAAGACAACATCGAACGCGCCTTTTATGTGAAGGAGTGCGCGAGAATGTTCGGACTGTCGGAAAACGACCTCAACCTCAACCTACGCCGCTACGTATGGAACAAAATCAAGGAGCAGAACCCCCGAGGCAGGAACGCCGGTGAGGCCGCAACTCAGCACAGCGCGCCCGGGACAGCCACAGCTGACCCCCAACTCATAGAAACCGCGCAGCCGCAACAGGAAACACACACCGACCTCCTGTTCGAATCTGAGAAAGACATTCTGTCGCTGCTCATCAACCACGGCAACATCGAGATCTTTGTGGAAAAAGAGGACGGGGACACTCCCGTGCCCATACGCATCGACCAGCTTGTGTGCGACCAGATCCAGAACGGTGAAATCGCTTTCCACTACAAAATACTCGGGAAAATCTTTGAACTTTACACCGACTGGGCTTCTTATATTCTTGACCAAGAACAGATTATCCGCAACTTCACAAACTATGACGAACCTGAAATCAGCGATTTTGTGATAAAGAACCTCCTCAAGGAGGAACCCAAATTCAGCGACCGCTGGATCAAGAAATATGAAGTCTATACCCACACCACGCGCAACAACATCAGGACATTGCAGACGATGGTGCAGAACGTGATCCTGAACCACAAGCTCCGAATGTTGGAACAAGAGGCGGAAAAAATACAACAAATCATCAGCAACAACGACTTACCCGAAGAGAGTGTGAACATTGGTCTTCACCAAATCAGTCTGATAAACAAGTCAAAATCAGCAATTTCGGCACTTCTCAACAGGGTTGTAAGCAAATAAACCATCATGGCACTTGAAAAAATAAAGAAACTTACAGATAAGCAGAAGACTGACGTAATCAAGACATATTCCTTGATTATCCTGGGTACATTCATAATGTCGATAGGATTTGTTGTCTTCATCTCTCCGTTGAAACTCGCCCCGGGCGGCGTTTATGGCATCGCCATCATTTTGCACCACGTCTTCAACTTCCCCATAGGCTTGTCGGGCATCTGCCTTGACCTTCCCTTGCTGATAATCGGGACTCTGTGGCTGGGCCCCAAATTCGGTGCGAAAACCCTTGTTGGTGTCATCACCCTGCCCGCTTTCATATCGTTTTGGGAAAAAATTTACGGCTATGCCCCGCTCATCTCCGTGCCCGGCAACCCCATGACCCCCGACCCCTCCTCCGTGTTCATTCTCGCACTTTTCGGAGGTGTGATCATCGGCATTGGGCTTGGACTTGTTTTCAAGTCGCGCGCAACCTCCGGCGGCACCGACATCATAGCAATGATCATAGGCAAATATCTGAAACACATACCATTAGGAACTATTCTCATATTCGTTGACTCAACCATAGTGCTTATAGCGCTGGCCACGTTCAAAGACTGGACAATACCGCTTTACTCGTGGCTTGTGATTTATGTCACCGGCGTTGTGATGGACAAAGTGATAGGAGGTTTCCGTTCCAACAAGGCACTGCTGATAGTCTCCGAGAAGCACGACGTGATTCGCAAGCGCATTATCGAGGAAATGGGAAGAGGCGGCACTTACCTCAAAGGCGAAGGCATGTACAACCATGACGAGAAAAAAATAATATTCACATCCATTTCGAGCAAGGAACTGCCAAACCTGATACATCACATACATGAAATCGACAGCAACGCTTTTGTCACCATCATAGACGCCTCCGAGATTCTGGGAGACGGTTTCAGCTCGTTGAGAGAGAAAGCTTTAAATTAACACAATATGAAGACCAAGATAATAGAAGTTCTGAGTTCGATATACGACCCTGAAATCCCGGTCAACATCTGGGAACTGGGTTTCATATACAAGTTGGAGGTTAACAAGAACAATGACGTGTACATACTCATGACCCTGACCGCCCCGAACTGCCCCGTGGCCGAAAGCCTCCCCATGGAAGTCCAAACGCGCGTTTCGATGATCCCGGGTGTCAACAAGGCCGTCGTTGATGTAACCTTCGACCCGCCGTGGACAATGGACAGAATGACCGACGCGGCCAAAATAGAACTCGGCCTCTTCTGACACCTCATCACAAAAACCGCCACAATGCTCTTCAAAGGATTAGTAACCATAGGGGATTATTTCATCTTCCTGAAGAAGGTTTTCTCAAAACCAGCAAAATGGTCTGTGTTTTTCAAGAAGCTGGTTTTCGAGATGGACACAATGGGCATAGGCTCAATGCTGATTGTCAGCATAGTGTCAGTTGCCATGGGAAGTGTTATAACGCTCCAGACCGCCCTCCAGATAGAGAGCAGTTGGATTCCCTCATGGACGGTGGGCTTCACTGCAAGAACCTCAATAGTGATGGAGCTCTGCCCCACAATCCTCAGCCTGCTGCTTGTGGGCAACATCGGTTCGCGCATCACCGCCGAGATTGGAAGCATGCGCGTTACCGAGCAAATCGACGCACTGGAAGTCATGGGCATAAACCCGGCTTCGTACCTCGTGCTTCCGAAGGTTTCTGCCTCCGTGATTGTCAACCCCGTGCTTTGCATCTTCAGCATCGCCTTCGCGCTGGTGGGAGGTTTCCTCACCGTTTGGATCACCGACTGCGTGTCCACCTACAACTACATCGACGGCCTCACGTACTGCTTCCGGGTCTACGACGTCATCTACGCAGTCACCAAAACCACGATCTTCGCCTTCGTGATGTCGACGGTGTCGTCGTTCTACGGGTACAAGATTGAGGGCGGCGCCCTGGAACTGGGAAAGGCGAGCACCCAAGGTATTATTGTATCAAGTTTCATCATATTGATACTCAACGTTGTTATCACTAACCTAATGCTCTGACAAGATGATAGAAGTTTGCGATGTTTCAAAATATTTCGGCGAAAAGCAAGTCCTTCACAGCATAAACACAAATTTTGAGGAGGGTAAAGTCAACCTTATCATTGGACGCTCGGGTTCCGGAAAAACAGTGCTGATGAAGTGTTTAGTGGGCCTGCACGCGCCAGAAGAGGGAAAGGTGCTGTACAGCGGGCGCGAGTTCCACAACATGCCCGACGGCGAGAAACAGCATCTCCGTGCCGAGATGGGGATGGTGTTCCAGGGCTCGGCTCTCTTCGACTCCATGACCATCGAGGAAAACGTGGCGTTCCCCCTCGACATGTTCACGCAGCAGGGCGAAGGGGAGAAAAGGGACAGGGTGGACTTCTGCCTGGAATGCGTCGACCTGCAGAACATCAACAGGCTTTACCCGGCCGAACTTAGCGGCGGAATGAAAAAGCGCGCCGCCATTGCCCGCGCACTCGCCTGCAACCCCAAATACCTCTTCTTCGACGAGCCCAACTCCGGCCTCGACCCCAAAACCTCGCTCCTCATCGACGAACTCATCACCAAGATAACCCACGACTTCAACACCACCACCGTAGTGAACACTCACGACATGAACTCAATAATAACCATCGGCGAAACCATCTCCTTCATCTACCAGGGCCGCCTGGAATGGACCGGCAACAGCAGCAATGTGCTTGCCTCCGACAACCCCGTGCTCAACGACTTCATCTTCGCCCAGCCTCTTGTACAACGCCTTAAAAAATAAATCATGAACTGGATTGACATCATCGTTCTCATACCGGCCTGCTGGTTCGCATACAAAGGACTTAAGAACGGCTTCCTTCAGGAGGTTATCTCCCTCTGCGCCATCTTCCTCGGCCTGTTCGTCTCTTTCAAGTTCTCCGACCTTGTGGTAACATGGATTACAGGCAAAATCATGGCAAAACCCATCTCTTTCCTGCTCTGCTTCATAGTGATACTCCTGCTCGTGAACCTTCTCGGAGGTGTACTCAAAAGAATGCTCAAGCCCATATTCTCCGAATTCATCGACAAAGCCCTCGGCGTAATATTCGGTGTCGCCAAAGTTGTGGTCGTTTTTGCAGCCCTGTTCTATTTCATCGACACCGTTGACAGCAACTGCACAGTAATAAAGAAAGAGACTAAAGAAAATTCTGTGGCTTACCGCACTATTTCTCCAGTAATGTCGTTCATCACTACTTGGAAAAAAGAACAACCTTGATTTTTTCACAATTAAAAATAAGCAATTGATTATGAATACGATGAAAGAGGCAGAAGAAGCCTTGATAAGCGAATTTGAATTGTTTGACGATTGGATGGACAAATACAACTACATCATAGAAATCGGCAAGGAACTCCCAAAAATCGACCCACAGTTCAAGACAGAACAGTTCCTGATAAGCGGCTGCCAGTCGCAAGTGTGGCTGCATCCTGAGTTTTCCGGCGGCAAACTATACTTCACCGCCGACAGCGACGCCATCATAACAAAGGGCATCGTGAACCTGCTCATAAGGGTTCTTTCCGGCCACACACCCCAGGAAATCCTCGACAACGACCTGTCATACATCGACAAGATCGGTCTCAAGGAACACCTCTCCCCCACCCGCTCAAACGGACTTGCCTCCATGATGAAACAAATAAAGCTCTACGCCCTTGCTTTTTCAAAAACAGACAACAAATAACAACTATGGACATGAAGAATTTCACCGCAAAACTGTCAATTTTCACCATTTTCGCACTTACTCTCGCAAGTTGCGGAATGAAAGACTGCAAATGCTATTCAAAGAACGTGATTACCGCGAACGACTCGCTAATCCAGGTTACTATCGACACCGTAAGCAACAGCACCCGCCACAAGTGCGAGGATTTCAACAAGGAGGAGACCATGCTGATTGACTCCGCAAGGACTATAACACACACTTTGCTCTGCGAAGAGGAGTAGGCGATGGGCGGCACAGACGGCAAAGGCCTGGCCATCATAACAGGCGCCGACGGAGGCATGGGACAGGTTCACACCCGCGCCCTTGCCGGAAAGGGCTATGAGGTGATCATGGCCTGCTACGACATTGAGGCGGCGCGCCCCTTGCGCGACAGAATACAGGAAGAGACCGGCGGCACACTGCACCTCATGCAAGTTGACCTCGCCGACCTCAAGTCGGTGGTGGACTTCTGCGACGAGGTCAAGTCGAGGCACGGCTCGCTGAAGGTTCTGCTCAACAATGCCGGCGTGCTCTCGAGCAAATGCAGAACCAGTGCCGACAACGTGGAATACACCGTGGCGGTGAACTACCTCGGGCACTTCACCCTCACAAACCTCCTTCTGCCCATTATGGGAGATGGCACACGCATCGTCAGCATGATATCCATAGCCTACGTGCTGGGCAGGATAAGACCTGACTTCCTGAAACCGAAAACTAAACTGAACTACAACCGCTTCCTGTCATACGGCAACTCGAAACTCGCTCTCTACTACTTCATGCTCGACGCCTCCGAAAAATGGAAAGAGAGGGGTATAACATTCAATGCGGCGGACCCTGACATCGTCAGCACAAACATCATCAGGCTCGACAACAGGGTTGCCGACAAACTGTGCGACATTTTCTTCAGACCGCTGATCAACACGCCTGAACAGGGCGCCGCCTCGATGATTGCAGCCGCCACAGACCCGAAATTCACCGGTGTCACCGGCAAGATAATCAAGAAAGGAGAGGTGGTGCCACACAAAAAGAGATTCTACAACAACGCCCGCGACAGGGAACTCCTGATGGAGACAACCCTCGAGTTCCTCGCCGCCAACAACATAGTGCTATGAAGACTCCGCGATACCTGAAAGAAAACGACACTGTGGCACTGGCGGCTCCCGCGCGCAGCATATCGCCCGCAGAAATAAACTGCGCGGAAAGATGGCTGCAAAAATGCGGTTTTAACGTTTTTTATGACGAGAGGCTCTTCGCCACAGAAAACCAGTTCGCGGGCAGCGACTCCTTGAGGGCAACTTACTTCCAGTATTTGCTCGACAATGCCGACATTCAGGCAATTTGGTGCGTTAGAGGCGGTTATGGATCAGCAAGGATCATCGACAGACTGGATTTCTCAAAATTTGCAGAAAATCCCAAATGGATATGCGGATACAGCGACATCACCGTGTTCCACAACCACGTGCAGCAGAACCTCGGCATCGCAACCATTCACTGCACAATGCCCATAAACGTCACCGGAGATGAAGCATCTTCCCAAACTTGCAACTCGCTGCTTGACGCACTCACCGGCAAAGAACTCTCATATAACATTTTACCTCACAAACTGTCGAGGTTGGGCGACTTCTCCGGCACTATTACCGGCGGCAACATCTCGGTGATACACTCACTTATAGGCTCTCCATCCGACATCATGACCGACAACAAAGTGCTTCTTTTGGAAGACCTCGACGAATATCTCTACCACATTGACAGAATGATGCTAAACATAAAAAGAAACGGAAAGTTAAAAAACCTTAAAGCACTCCTTGTAGGACATCTGAACAACATGCACGACAATACGATACCTTTCGGGAAGACCGCCGAGGAGATTATACTCGAACACTGCTCTGAATACGGGTATCCCGTGATTTTCAACATACCGGCAGGGCATCTCGCCGACAACCGCGCCTTCCGCCTCGGATGCCTCACCGAGGGTTCCGTTCATGACAATGTTTTCAAAATAAGCAACCGCACGATATGATAAGTGATTTCTTGTTCAAATACATTTACAGGGTGAAGCCCATACCTTACCCGAAACCCGGCGGAACCGTGAGGAAAAGCGTGCTCATGATGGCACCGCACACCTCAATGATGGACTTCATTATCGGCCTCTCGGCCATGAAACACTATGACCTGCACGCCTCCACCATCATCAAGAAGGAGTTCTTTGTCTTTCCGCTCAACATCATACTGAAGAAACTCGGCGGCATCCCGGTTGACCGCAAGCACATCCGCAACTTCACCTCCTACGCGGCCAGCATAATCAAGAAGAGCGACAGAATCACTCTCATTATCTGTCCGGAAGGGACGCGCAAGCGCACCGACAAATGGAAACGTGGATTCTACCAGATTGCCATGGAGGCCGGCGTGCCAATCAGCCTGGGATACATCGACTACAAAACAAGAACATGCGGAATAATGTCGATTTTTGAACCCACCGGCGACTATGAGAAAGACATGGAATACATACTTTCGCAATACAACGGCCTTCAGGGATACAAAAAAGGGCGTTTCAATCTTGAGGACAAACCCCACGCCCATCCCGAATGGTTTGACATGAAATGATTATCTTTGCAGACTTTTTGCTTTTACAAACATGAAGATTCTTGTGGTTCTGTCGCGAATACCGTACCCCTTGGAAAAGGGCGACAAGTTGAGGGCCTACTACCAAATCCGCGAGCTCTCGAAGTCGCACGACGTGTACATAGCCGCGCTCTACCATGGCAAAATCCCGGAAAACGCCTTTCCGGAGCTCTCGCCATATTGCCGGAAGATTCTTTTCCTGAAACAAAGCCGCTTTCGCAGCGCCCTGAACATGCTCAGGGCCTTGCTCAAGGGGATACCGATTCAATGCGGCTATTTCTACAGCAACAGGAACCGCAAGAGGTTGGAGAGAATCATCGCCTCTGTACAGCCGGATGTGATATACTGCCAGCTTTTCAGAATGGCCGAATACGTGAGAAACTGCAAGACAAGCAAAATCCTTGACTATCAGGACGCCTTCTCCATGGGGCTTGAACGGCGCGCCGAAAGGGCTTTCTTCCCGGTGAAACAGATTATGAGAATGGAGTCCCGCAGAATTGCCAAATACGAGGTTGACATTTTCGACGACTTCGACGCAAAGACCATGATTTCAGAAGTTGACAGCCGCTTAATCAAGCACCCTATGAACCACGAGATCAAGGTTGTCCCCAACGGTGTCGACTTCTCGAAATTTGCCGTCGCAGACTCCACTAAAACCCACGACATAATCTTTTCCGGAAACATGAACTACGCCCCCAACGTCGATGCCGCCGTCTATCTCTGCAAAAGCATTCTTCCGGAACTGAAGAAAAAGCGCCCCGACATAAAGGTTATGATTGCCGGGGCGGATCCGGCTCAGAAGGTGCGCGCACTGCAGAACGAGAATGTTACTGTAACCGGATGGGTGCCGTCAATGTCAGACTGCTACGCAAAATGCCGCGTTTTTGTAGCTCCCATGCGACTCGGCACCGGCCTGCAGAACAAACTTCTGGAGGCCATGTCAATGAAACTTCCCTGCGTAACATCGCCGCTCGCCGCAAAACCGCTCGATGCCAGTCCCGGCGAAGTGCTGCAATGCCACACGACACTGCAGTACGTGGAAGCCATTGACAGACTTCTCTCCGATGAAAAATTCTATCAAGAAATTTCGCAAAACGGCAACGCTTTCGTACACAACAAGTACGACTGGACAAACGCCACACAGATTCTTGAAGACCTGATGAAGAAGGTGGTGGACAGATAATCCCCGCCACCCATAGAACATTCAGCACTGCTAAAACTTCATGCGCACGTTCTTGAGCGTGCGTGCGCGCAACCCGCTCCTCAACGGGGATGCCGTCACAAACTCGTAGCAGCCAATGTCATAGCCGTCGCCAAAAGGGCGCATTCTTCCTTCGGCGTCGGTTTCCGGTGCGGTTGCTGACGTGCCAGCGTCTATGGCGGGGGAGTTCTCCCTCAAGTGGAAATCTCCTGCCCCGGCGTTCTCGAAGACAACGCCGACATCCTCAACTACAACAGCGTTCAGGCCTATGTACGACACCGCTCCGCAAAAAAGGTTGTTTTCTATCACAACCTCATCCGGATTCACGCCGTTAGCAGTGTTCAAAGCCATCTGTGAGGCATTGTTGACAGATATGTTGTTGCGAAAAACAATGTTGGCAACACCACCCAAGTTTACGTAAAAACCCTGTTGACCCCTGCCATACACCGTGTTGTTGCACACAAAAACATCATGTATGTAGCCGTCGTTACCGCTTGCGCTGTTTTTTGCAATCTTGATGCCGGCACCCTGGCCGCCGTTGTAATCATATATCAGGTTGTTATATACATGTATGCCGTACCCTTCGTTTCCTTCCTCGGAAGCTATGGCAATGCCGACGCCATGCGGGTTTACTATCGAATTGTCGTACACATGAATGTTTTTCAAGACTGAAGTGTTTGAAAATCCAGCGTCTATATAGATGCTTACATCACCGCCTTCTACTATTGTGTTATTGAAGATTCTGCCGTCAGAGCACCCTGACTTGACATCTATACACTCTTTCACCACATTCATCACACGGTTATGCGAAACCTCGAAACCCTCAACCCAGCGCAACGAAACGGCTTCTCTGAACAACTGGGCACAGTTTACAACTGTGTTTTGGGTAATCACAACATTTTTGCAAAGAGTATATGGCGCATCGAAACCTCCAACTCCTATGCCAGGGCCAAGACAGTCCTCCACAAGGCAGTTTCTGACAATAACATCCTCGCACTGGCCAACGAAGTGGATTCCGGTTCTCGGACCGTTCCTCACAACAAGCCCGTCAACTACTACATGGCTCACGTTCCACATGAGTATCACGGCCATGCTCGGGTCCGTAGTCGCCGAATATGGAAAATCCGAGCCGTCAATCACAGGCGTTTCGTCATTGTACGCCATCAATACAATAGGACTTTCGGCTGTTCCCGACTTGTCTTTGATGAAATTGTTGGCATACTGATGTCCCACAGCCTTGTAAACACCATCGCGCAGAAAAACCGTGTCTCCCGGAGAAAGCATGTCGAAAGCTTTCTGCAGCGTGAGAAACGGCGACTGAATCGATCCGGCGTTGGAGTCGTTGCCGGCGGGAGACACAAAAAAGACATTTGTGCCGCTAATCGTCTCGCTGAAAACGAGACAGGCTAAAGCGATGGCAAATACTCTTCTAAACAACTACAACTCTATTTTACCGGAAATATCGGCAGCAAGGGCCGCAAATTCGTCTTTAGACAACTGTACGCGCGGACCGGTGAAGTCAAGGTCGCCGCCGCCGTTTATCGGGACAAGATGGATATGGTTGTGCGGTACGTCAAGTCCTATAACAGCCACACCTATGCGCTTGCACGGCACCACCTGCCTTATTGCCTTGGCCACTTTCTTTGAAAACACCGACATTTCGGCAAGAAGTTCGTCTTCAAGGTCGAAAATATAGTCGTTCTGAATCTTTGTAATTACCAGAGTATGACCTTTAGCCACTGGCGATATGTCAAGAAAAGCCAGGAATTTGTCGTTTTCGGCAACCTTATAGCAGGGAATCTCTCCTTTTACAATCTTGGTGAATATTGTTTCTTCCATATTAGCAGAATTAACGTGACACATCAAGGATTTCGAACTCCATGACACCCGCAGGGGCCTGAACACTCACTACGTCGCCTTTCTTGTTCCCGATCAAGGCTTTTGCAATAGGACTCGAGACAGAGATCTTGCCGCCCTTAAGGTCAGATTCCGACTCCGGCACAATTGTGTAGGTCATCTCCATCTTGTTGGCAAGGTTCTTGATCTTGACTATTGAATATATCAGCACCTTTGAAATGTCGATCTTCGACTCGTCGAGCACGCGTGCCTTGGCGATGAGATTCCTTAATTTCGCTATTTTGAGTTCAAGAAGCCCCTGGGCCTCCTTCGCGGCGTCGTACTCGGCATTCTCCGAAAGGTCGCCCTTGTCGCGCGCGTCAGCTATCGCCTGCGATATTCTCGGACGCTCCACAGACTCCAAATTGTTGAGTTCCGCCTTAAGCGCGTCCAAGTCTTCCTGTGTGTAATACTTAACATCTTCCATAATTAGTAATCGACTTATTTACACAAATAGAAGAGACTGTGAAAGTCTCTTCTATTAAATTAGACTAAAATATTTAAGAATTATAGTTTCTTACAAAGTAACCTTTATACCCATGTAATGGTTGCCTCTCCACTTGTTCGTGAACCTGTAGCCATAGTCGAAATAGATTCTCGGACCTACGGTGTGGTTCTTGCGCTCCTTTGTCAAAGGCACAACGGCTGTGGCACCTACTGCGGGGCCTGCAAAGAACGAGTCGCTGTTGAAGAGTATCGCAGCTTTCTCGTTCATCTCGGCTGCTCCCTTGCCAACGCTCTCGAGTCCGTAGCCAGCACGGATCATGAACAGATTCCTGAAACCGTATTCTATGCCCAAGGAGAAGACGTCGCGGGTGTAGGAGTTAGCCGTGAAAGCTCCTGCGAAGGTGATTCTGTGCATCGCGTCGTCGCGTGTCAAACCCTCTTCTGCGAGTTCATCCCTCGTCATGTCGGCATATTCGCCTCCGAAGAACAGAAGGTCGTAGGATATACCGATTGAGAGCAACGACGGCATCTCGAATTCTGCCGAGCGCATTTCAAGGGTCTGCTCGAACTCCTGGCTTGGGATCTGCGCGCGGATTGAAAGACCGTCGCCCTTGTAACGCATCGGAAGACCGATGTTCTTCAATGTAACACCAATCTTGAAGTTCTCGAACTTGCCTGTGATGTACTGAACACCTGCATCAATTGCAAAGCCGGTTGCCCTCGAGTCGGAGATACTCTCAGTGATAATCTTCAACGAGACACCTCCCTTGATGAAGTTGTTGAACGACTTGGCATAGTGAAGACCAATGTAGTTAAGTCTCGGGCTGAACGTACCAAGACCGCCTTCAGGCTGGTCGGGAGTGGTGATTGTTACATTTCCGAAATTCTGCGAAAAGAAAGATACGCCTATAACACCGAAATCCTTCTTCTTTCCCAATTTCTGTGCAATCGCCATGGAATTGATGCTGATACCGCAATTGGAACCCACAAGATATTGTGTCCTGTTGAATGCAAGCTCCGTTTTCCTGACACTCGTGAGACCTGCAACGTTTGAAAATATTGATTCCAAACCGCGTACTTCGGCAACACCTGCACCGGCCAAACCGCTTGTACGAGCCCATGGGTCGATAAGCAAGTGAGATGCACCGGCCTGACCGGAACGGTCCCTGTTACCTGCAAATGCCGGCATGGCACTTGCAGACAACAGAGCTATGATGGTGCAAATTATTAACGTTTTATATGTATTTTTCATATTGTCTGATTTTTTTGATTAATAATTTTAGAAACCATTCAAGTCAGTAGGACGCATATTGCAGAAGAATCTCAGAGTACGCTCGCCGTAACCGTCGGCCTTCACATGTATGATGTAAACACCGCTGGCAATCGGAATGTTGGCATGGTTCTTCAAATCCCATTCAACAAACGACTGGGCGTCTGTACCCTTTGTCAGTGTCCTGATCAACGTACCGTTGACCGTGTAAATCGAGATTGTACATCTCGTAGGAAGGTTGACAATGCGGATGTAGTTCTGAAGAGCGTTGTGCTCGTAGGTCGAGAATCCGTAGTACGGGTTCGGAACAATGTTGATTTCCTGCAACATGTTGTCAACAACCTCTGCCTTCTCGATCTTCTCGGGAGAAACGTTCTTGGTTGTGAAGCTGTACATCGGATAGCCGTCGTTCTGGTCGGCGTATGGAGCCTGCGACACGTTGTCATACCACCTCGATGAATATCTCATGTAAGGACGAGACACGCGCAACTTGATGGTCGCGTCAGAGGCAAGCCACCTGTCTCTGTTCATCTGCGTAGGCATAGGAATGCTGGTGTACATCACATTGTTGAAAATCTGCATCTTGCGTGACTTTCGCTGATTTGAGGCGTACTCGTTGCCCAAAGTTTTGAACTTCTCGCACACCCAAGTGCACTCATCGTATGGACCGCACTCATAGTAAGGGTATTCAACACCATTGCTGCCGGTGAACCTGCCGCCATGCTGTACTCCCTGAGCCGACACCCTTGATTCTGAATCATTGTAGTTACGCTTTCTCGATGAATATGTATAGAAAGTGTTGGCAGTGTTGCCAGAGCTTCCAAGGATATATACATAGTGACGTCCGCCGTTTGAAGGCTCACCATAAACCAAACCATATGAATCGCGTAAGTTATCGAACTGGGTTTCGGAGAGTTCAATCTTATTGCCTTCTTCGTCCAACAGGAAAGTGTCAGCCCTTGGGTCGCGGGCATACGCGTAGACATCTGTAGGGTTGAATATCATGTCGTTACCATTGTTCAACTCGTCGGTTGAGTTCTCGGCGAACATAATATTCAGCCTCTCGCCTGTTTCAACATTGATTGCATATCCCGGGAACCATCCGAAACCTGTTGTTCCGCTGTTGTCAGGCCGACCGTCCTTGCCCACTGAAGGACAATTCTTAGGTTCATGACGTATGTTCTTGTAAGTCTGTCCGTTGAAGTTCTGGGTTACAGAATAATCATCCGTTGACTTTGAAGAACCTGACTCGAGAACCAAGGCGCGTGTCCAGAGGCTCTGGTCGGGAGTCAACACTATGTCCACTGAATAGAGGTTCGTTAGAGTCTGGTTGTAACCGCCACGGTTCGGTATGCCGGCAACTTGCCTGAAATCGTAGTAGTTGTTGAGAGGCTCCGACGTCGGGTTATTCTGATACCTTGTATTGTCTTCAACAAGATACTTAGCCTTCGGACCTCCGTCATACGGGGAAGAAAGAGGATAAGGAGCCCAAGTACCGTAAACCATGTTCTCGAACTGCTGATTGGGATCCATGAAACCACGAACTACTTCAGCAGACTTTCCAGGAGGAGAATATGTGAAGAGGTTGAACGCGTCTTCTGAACGCCACAGATTGTAGTCAGCGGAAGCACCCTCCTGTACACCGCCGCTTCCCTGCCAGTGCTGAAGCGAAACTTGCTGGCCTGAACGTATCCAGTTTGCAGGATAGTCACCCTCCCTGTCAACCAAGCCGGTGAGCCATGGAATGTCGTCAGAGAACGTAATCTCCGAGCCGAGCATGTCGGGCTGCGCATAGTATGAAGTGTTAGCGAACGTGTAACCGTCACCGCTCATGATGTGCTCGTCAAGGTTGGCCTGGTAAACCTTGAAGTTGGCGTTCTTGATTGATATTGAGATACCCAAGTCGAGGAACAACTGTTCGTTAGTCATGCTGATAGGCATAGCGGCTGTTATTGTCCTCTCGAGCCCCATCTCATTCAGCTCCTCGTCGGTTACCTCGTCGGAGATTGTCAACTGCCACATTGTGCTGTCGTTTACATCCTCTGAAACGTCGTTGGGGAGGAACTTGATGGTGTAGTCGTAAGGCTTAACCTTCAACGGGTCAACAACCTGGATGTTAAGCGGACCGTAGTTGTTCTTGTACTGGATGTTGTTGTAAACATTGTTTGCAAGAATCTTCTCGCGCGACTCGTCGGTCATATCGAGGTAGAAGCCGCCGTTGCCCTGACCTTCGATACGGGTAATCATAGGCACGTCGCCGTATTTTGAATTGAGGATGCTCTCAACCGGCTTGTGAGGAATACCCACTGCAACTTCGATGTTGCGGCGACCTGCAAGATAGGTTGTCGTCTGGCCGTCGAGGTTGTCGGCGTCAAGACTGAATTTCTTGTATTGGTTGTAACCGTAGGCAATAACTAAGAAGTAGTACTCCTTATGGTTCACAAGCTGCGGGTTAGTACCGGTTGCAAACTTGTCTTCTGTGATTCTGAATGAGTGGGATATGCCGGCATTTGCACCGTTAACCATCTCTGTGGCAACTGAGGTGCCGAGAGCGTCGTTGTAAATCCAGTTGATAAGCTGCTTGGCGTCGTTTTGGATGTCGCACTGCGCAACGAGACGTGCCTTGTTGGCGTCGTCAAGGTCGGTAACACTTACTGAAGCGCTCTTCAATTGGTAAATCTGATAACCTTCGAAAACGTATGAACGGTCTTTTGTTGAAAGAGTGTCAATGGTTGTTACAGTTTCATACTTTGTTGTATAGATGACTGTATCGCGTGCGTCGGCTGTGTAGGCCATCACTGAATCCTGAAGTTCAACAAGCTTTGTTGACTCAACAGTTCTCGGGATTCTCGGGTCGATCTCAGAATATGTCTCATGATAGTTGTTTCTTCTCGGGTTGTTGTTCGAGATGTAGAGTATCAACTCGTTCTCGAGCTCACGGATAGTTACATCCGGAGCGTCGGGGCCGTCGAGTGTCTTGAAGCAGTTCTCGAACAGAAGCTGGCACTTGTCGTCGGCGCGTTTGAGGAGCTCTACAGAAGCCATGGCGCCACCCTGAGCGGCACGTGCCCATGGAATACCCACTGTGATGTAGTTGACGGAACCGGGTTTCAAGGTGAACGGGCCGGCTGACTGCATTATACGACGGTCGGCGGGCGCGTTGCCCACAGCCTGTTCAGTCCATCCCTGGTTACCCGGGATTGCAGGAGGAGTCTCGCCCTGGGTTCCCCAGTTACACGGATCCGAAAGACCCGGGAACATGAAGTCGCAGGCGGGGCCGTTACCACCGTTAGACGCATGGGCGTTGCCGCCGAAACGCATCTTGGTGTTGTCCTTCCATATACCCTGCAACAGGTTATAGTACTCAAAAGCAACGCTCGGGTCGCCTACAGGACCGCTCGAGTTGTTGTGGAACACGAACCTTCTCATACCGAAACGCTCGTTGTCAACGATGCTGTCGCCGAAGTTCACACCGTTGATGGCCATCTGGTCGGCCGGGTTAACGGTGTTGCCGACGAATTTCTTACAATAGTCTTCATAAATCGCGCTGTCCTGGTAGAATTTCGGGTTGTCGCGACCATCCGGGTCCATATACGGTCCCTGGAAGAAGTCCACACCAACTGCAGGCGGCTGATCTCCGTAAGCCCAGCTTTGGCCGGAACCGTCAACGTTGGAGCCGTTGTAGCAGTATCCCAAACCTCTTGAAACGTCACAGCCTACAAAGTCGTCCTCTGCAAAACCGAGGTCAGGGTCAGTCCACTGTGAGAAATAGGTGTTGGTAAGGGTGTAAGTAGAACGGTTGATGATTTCGTATGAGTAGAAAGTCATGTTGTTCAACTCGTCGTTTGTAGAAAAACCAAAAGCCTGGCCGCGGATTTCAAGGCCGATGGCGGGGCCTTTCGATTCGGTGTGCGGACCGGCGTTGTCGTTGAATATCCAGAAAAGTGTCTCGTCGCCTTTGAGCACATGGTCTGAATAGATCATACCGTTGGAGTTCTGCCAGTTGTCGCCGTAGTAGAGGATGTCCTCAGGGGTTCTCGGCAGCTCGTGCTTCGCGGCCAACGCGATGTTCTGCTCCGTCCACGGACAGAGGTCGTTGTTCACATCATAGTACGGATAGTCGCCGTTTTCGGGGTCATACACACCGTTCTCATTCACATCCTTGAAAGGAGCGAGATAGTATGAATAGCCCTCGTCGCCGTGGGCTGGCCAGTTGGCGATGCTCGACGGCATAACGTATCCTGAGGTGTTGTAACTCGAAATGTGGTCGTCAACCTCGGCACGCGTGATCTTGAAAAGCTTGTCGAATTTGATACATGTGGACTGCGTGGTGCTGGCGCCGGTGATCTTGAGCGGGCCAGTCCAGTAGTCGTCACCCAACTGCCTGAAACGCACAGCAGCGAGCTTGAGCTGGCCGTTCACGTCCAGACCGCCGATCCAAAGACCTGATGAGAACATGGAAGTCTTTCCAGATCCTTTGGGAACCTCGTATTCTGAAACTTCCTTGAACCACATCGTACCGCCTGTCTCTATGTAGGCGCGCACATTGTTCACCGTAAGCTCGTTGGAACTCGTTGCCGGAAGACAAGTAGCTGATTCTGCGGGCTTCGATGAGGAAGAACGTTTAACCACTCCCTTTACCTTTTCGGCGTGCAGCGAGCCGGAGGCCAGCAGCACCGTCAGAAGTGTCAAGCAGAAAATTTGTTTAATACTTTTCATATATCTTTTATTTTTTTTCTATTGATTAAAATCCGAACTGGACACCCAAACTTGCACGGAATGGACGGCTGTAGTTATAAGGTGTCTGCATCCTCATCTGGTAGTAGTTTATGTATGCGGGAACATAGATCTGGGAGTTGATCTGCTGCTGGTAAGTGGCAGCCGAGAGGTAACCGTCGTCGTCGGGGTTGCCTGTGTAGTCGTAAACTGAAATCACGTTCTTGAAGTTGAAGAGGTTCTGGATGTCAATGTAAACAGTAACATAGCCCATCTTCGCTGCCTTCGCCTTGCCGTTCTCGTCCTTCTTGTTCTTGTTGAAGTTGAACATGAAGGTCTTGTCTATACGCAGGTCGGCCTGGTACTGCCAAGGAAGGTTCGAGCCGTTTATAGAACCGGAAAGTGTTGAACGTGTTCCCGAAACGATGGTTGAATAAGGCGTGCTGGAACGTGTGTACGGTGTTCCTGAAGCAGCCGAGAACAAGAACGAGAATCCGGTGTTGGCAAGCCACTCTATCGTCTTAACAGTCTCCTTGCCGTCAACAATCTTCACTTTCTCAGACTTCGGGCCGTCGTAGTTCAGGCCGCTCTCGAAACGATAGTCGAAGTTGACACCGATTCTGTGACGCTGGTCGAATGAAAGGTTGGTGAGGGTTCTGAGGTTCGGCTGGCCGGAAGCGATAATCGACAGCTGCGACTGCGAGCTTGAACCGGTACCCTTCGCGAACTGGAGTGTGTAGTTGGCAGAAAGTGTCATATTCTTGGTCCTGTTCATCTTGTATGAGAATGTGAAACCTTGAACTGTTCCGAAGTCTATGTTCTGGAACGAATAGTAAGTGTTCGGATATGCGCCCGAGAAGCGGTACGCCTGAATCTGGTTACGCTTTTCGGAATAGTATGCGCTGATGCTGATGGCTGAACGCGCACCGATCTTCTGACGGAAACCGATTTCGTAGTCGATACTCTGCTGCGGCTTCATGCTCGGGTTGTACACAATGTTGCTTGCGGAGTTACGCCTTGAGATGAACATGTAGTCAACAGGCGAAATCTGCAGGTTTGTTGGACGTGAGGTTATGATGTTGTAGTGTGCGTAGAACAATGAGTTGTCGCTTACAGGAAAAGAGAAGGAGATACGCGGCATCACCGACCATTGGGCCTTGTAGTCCGTGAAAGCGGCGGCCTCAACTTTTGTGATGGCTTCAGGGTTAACCTCGTTCTTGAGCACAGGGCTCATGATCATGGAAAGCTCTGCCTCAGGGTCTGTAACGATGTTACCTTTCGCGTCGTACCAAGTGTCGCCGTAACGGTAACCTATGATTGAATTTTCGGTGAAACCGTCGGCGGCAATGTCAGCCTCGCTCATGTAAACGTTTTCTCCGGCACAATAAACAACCCAGTCGCTGGTCGCGTTCTCAACAAAGTTGAGATCCTTGTTGATGTTGCGGAGCTGGCCCACGGTATAGGCTTCGCGGAAAAGATACGGGTCCTTCAGCACCGGCTGGTTCGCGTCGAAACGGTCAACACGGAGACCGATGTTGAAAAGCAATGAGTTTATGGCAAACTTGTCCTGGATGTAGAATGCCATGTAGATAGGCTCGTAGGCGCCTATGTGGTAGGTCTTCTGTCCGTTCTTGTCAACACCGTTGAAGAAGTCGTCGATTGTTGTCTTCTTGTTGTACTTCTTTCCGGTGTAGTCATAACCATAGTAGCTTACAAGTGAGCCGGCGCCGGAAGAGGTTCCGAGCAGGAGCTCTTCAGCTGAGAACATGCTCACATCGAAAGTGTTCGGCGTCAGGTTGTCGATGTCAATCCATTCTGAACCGTTGGGATCCATTCCAAGGGCTGTACGAAGGTTTCTGTCGAAAACTGTCTGGTCCTCGAGTTTGTTCAAACGGTTATAGTCAATATAGATGTTTTCGCCGTTGTCGCTTATGATGGGGTTGTCGAGGTCAAGCTCTGATATATGGTAGTTGGTCTCGTTGCGCATGAGCTGCCACAGTGCTGTGGGGGAGATTCCCCAGCCGCGGTATGTCAGCTTCTCGAAGTCGTAACCGAACTTCAGCTCATGATCCTTGATGTTCATCGAGACACTGGCCTTCACGCCCAACTGGTCAGACGACGACTTGCTGTAGCCGGAGAGTACAACGCCGGGCGATGTGTACATCGAGTAGATCGACTCGGGGCTGTCACCGTTCCTCAAGGCGCCGAACTGCTGGTAGAGGTTAAGGTCGTATGGAATCATAGTTGTTCCGTAGTAGTCATAAATGGTCTCTGTCGGGAAACGGTCGAGGAAGTTGAGTGTGTATTGCGCGAGCACGGGGTTGCAGTTGTAGTTGGGGTGGATTCTGAATGTTACTACAGAATCCCACCAGCCGTTGAACTGGTAGGCGTTGTAGAATATCGCAGGCACACTGTCTATATTGATTGTGAGCTCGTCGTTGTACGAGTAGCTCCTCACTTTGTTGGTTGTAAACTGGCCGAGGTAGCCGTATTCGAACAGGTTGTCCTTGTGGTTAGCGTCGTAGGAGCGGCCGTCGATACGTGTGTACGACACGTTGATGTCATACATGAGGTTCTTGAGAACCGCGTTTCCAGTAGTGTCGGTAATCACGCGGTGGTTGAAGCGGGCGTTCGCACGGGCCATGCTCGAGGTTGATATCGGGTTGTTGAAATTGTTGAAGAGGGCCGAAGTCATACCCCACGACTTGCCTTTGATGTACTCGTATGAGCCGCTGAGGGAGAGTTTCATGTTATGTCTCTTTCCGAGGATGAAGTCGAGCTTTAACTGTCCGAGATAGTCCCATGAGCCGGCGTTCTTGCGCACGCGCTCTTTGTGGAAGGCGTCGCTTGTGAGGTATGCGGCCTCAAGGTAGTGAGCGCCGAATTCCGACTGGCTGTAGCGTATCGGGTTCGCGATGATAGACTCGAGCACATCGTCGTTGGCAACCCAGTAGCCGCCGCGGAGAGGCGAGTAGTCGTGTGTATAGGAAACCTCACCGCTGAACAGGAATCCGATCCTTGTGGGGTCGTTTTTGGTCTTGCCCTTCAACAGGGGACCGGAAACAGAAGCGGCCGCGAGGAAGTTGTTGTATCCGTCGATTGAGCCGCGCAACTCGAATGAGCCGTGGAAGTCCTTGGGAGCCTGCTTTGTGGTGATGACGGTGAAAGAGGTACCGTCGCCGTACTCGGCCGGCACACCGCCTTGTATCAACTGCACCTCCTCGATGGAAGACATCGAGACACCCGTACCGCCACGCACGCGCATACCATCCACAATGGTCTGCTGTCCGTCGGAACGGTTACCGCGCACCGACGACATGTTGCCGTCCACAGACGACACACCCTCCAAGTTCGCGAGGGCTGACTCCACGGAACGACCGGGGGTGTTGCGCACATTGTCGCCCGACAAACGGCTTGAAGACGTAGTGTTGTCGGCAGAGAACACCGGAGGCTCGTAGGTGATCACGACTTCAGCAACATCTGATGTGCAGTCGATTTCGAAATCAATGAACATAATCTGGTTCGACGGCACGTTCACGCCTGTCTTCTTCTGAGACTTCTTGCAGGTCATCTGAGCGTCCGCCTCCAAATCGTAAGTTCCGGCATCGATGTTGAACAATGTGTAATCACCGTTCGCGTCGGCCGTAGCCATGTTTACAACGCGGTCTCCGACCTTCAAAAACACCCTTGTGTATGCCAAAGGTGATTTCGTCTGGTCTATCACTTTACCCTTAATCTGGCTCTGTGAGAATGCCGCACCGGCGAACAGGATGATTACTCCTAAAGTTGCGAGTAATTTTTTAATCATAGCCATTAATTTATATTAAACATTAAATTCTATTCCACATTATAACAAGCCTGCAAAGTTAAAAAATTTTCTCATACCTTTTTTTCGTTGTGAAAAAAATATATGAACTCAAAAATACATGTATAAATATATATACTATTTAATGATTATAGATTTTAACGAAATAATTTTACAACTTGCGGGAAACAGGCGTCATTTCGGCGTTATTTTCAGCATGACTACGGTTATAGCAGCAAATATCAAGTTGGGAAACCATGTGCCCAATATCGGGGGCAAACCGCCCGAGACGGAAAAAACAGTCGAGATCTGCTGGAGGAAAATGAAGGTGAATGCAAGACCCATGCCTATGAAGATGTGCACTCCCACCCCTCTGCTCGACTTGCGGCACGACACGCTCACGCCCAGCAACGTCATTATTATTATTCCTAACGGGTTGGCCAACCGCTTGTGCTGTTCAATCTGGTAGTTTGCCAACAGCGACGACCCCCTCTTTTTCTCTTCCTTGATGAACCTGCGAAGCTCTCTGTACGACATCGTCTCGCTCACATAAGCGTCCTGATAGAGGTTCATCGGCGTGATGTTCAGAGTCGTGTCAAAGCTCTCCCCGGTGACTATTGTCTCCACCCCGCTGCTGTCGACAGTCCTGCGAGTGTACTTGTGCAGTGTCCATACACCGTCATCCTCACTGTAGGTGATGGTGTTGGCGGAAATCTTCTGCCTTATGGCATTGTTGTCGAACTCCTCGAAAGTGAAAAAATAGCCCTTCTCCTCCAATTTGTCCCAGTGTTCCACAAAAATGTAGCTGTTCGCGGAGTTTTTTATATGAATATATGACGATGTTGATGTTCTTCGCCCGAAAAAGTTGTACTTGAACTCGTTGAGCTCGCGGTTTGTGCGCGGAACGATGAAATTCGACATGACCAACGAGAAGAGCATTATTATGATCGCCCCGGTGATGTACGGCACCAACATCCTGTTGAAACTGATTCCGTTGTCGAAAATGGAGATGATTTCGTTGTGGGATGAGAGTTTCGATGTGAACCATATCACGCTTATAAATGTGAACAGCGGTATGAAAAGGTTTATGAAATAGGGTATGAAATTGAGATAATATCCTGTTATGACCTCCTTGGCCGGGACGTTGTGCGACATGAACCTCTGGATGTTCTCCGAAACATCGAAAACCACCACTATAGTCATGAGAAGCGTTATTGAGAACACCACCGAGCCGAGCATCTTTTTCAGCAGGTATCCGTCGATGATCTTCCAGCCGGTTTTCTCGCGGAAAAGTTCCTTCAACTGCTTGAAAGGGTTTGACTTCATCTGGCGGCCTGCTTTTCGGTGTCGGGTTTCAGCCAATGGTCGAGCCAGCGGAAGAATTCGCGTTGCCAAAGCATGGAGTTCTGCGGCGACGACACGAAATGGCATTCTTCAGGGAAGTAGAGAAACCGGCTCGGTATGCCCTGTATCTGCGCGGCGTTGAAGGCCTGCATCCCTTCAGTGTAAGGAATACGGAAGTCTTTGCCTCCATGTATCACCAGTATCGGCGTATCCCAGTTCCCCACGAACTTGTGCGGGGAAAAACTGTAGGTTTTGGGCTGCGGCTGCTTCCAATACGGCCCTTCAATATCGTGATTGGCAAAGAAGAGTTCCTCTGTGGTGGCATACCAGCTCTCTAAATTGAACATTCCGCAGTGCGCAATGAATGTCTTGAACCGCTTCTCATGGTGGCCAGCAAGCCAGTACACCGAGAATCCGCCGTAGCTTGCGCCCACACAGCCAAGTCTCTCCTTGTCAACATACGGTTCCCTGGCCACATCGTCGATGGCAGAGAGATAGTCCTTCATGTTCTGTCCGGCATAGTCGCCACTGATCTGGTCGTTCCACTCGCTGCCGAACCCCGGCACTCCGCGGCGGTTGGGCGCGACCACTATATAGCCGTGCGCTGCCATCATCTGGAAATTCCACCGATAGGAGAAAAACTGGCTCACCGACAACTGCGGGCCGCCCTGACAGTAGAGAAGTGCGGGATATTTTTTCGTTGAATCGAAATTCGGGGGCAGAATCACCCACACAAGCATCTGCTTGCCGTCGGTGGTCTTCACCCAGCGCTTCACAGTCTCGCCGTGTGTTATCTTGCCAAGAACCTCGTCGTTTATCGAAGAGATCTTACTTACACTCCCGTCTTTCAAGTCTATCGAGAAAATCTCCGACGGGTTCGCGTGCGTTGTGCGTGTTGCCACAAGTCGTCCGTTGCAGGCCACAGCAACTGTGTTGTAGTCACAATCACCATCGGTTATCTGCTCGATAACCCTGGATTCCAAATCCAGCGAATATATCTGATATGTGGCCTCTTTGCAGCTCGTGAAATACACTTTCCTTGAATCCTCACTCCATGAGAAGTTGGTCGCGTCCTGGTCGAACTCAGCGCTGAAGTCCTCGTGGCTGCCAGTCTCAAAGTCATATACCATCAGCCTGTGCTTCTCCGACTCGAAACCGTCGGTCTTCATGCTCCACCACGCCATCTTCCTTCCATCGGGCGAAATCACAGGATCCATGTCGTAACCTTTGTTGAACTCCGTTAGGTTCGCGGCGGTGCCGGATTTCAGGTCATAGAGGAATATGTCGGTATTAGTACTTTCGGCAAAGTCCTTTCCTGAGAGGGTTTTACAGCAGAACACCAGCCTGTTTCCATCGGGATGCCACGAAACCTCCTCCATGCCGCCGAAAGGAGGGTTGGGGCAATGGAACTTTTTGCCTTCCTGTAGGTCAACGGCATTCTCAAACGAAGGATAGTCGGCCACAAAGAGGTGGCTGTAGGTGCCGTCGGCCCAGTAGTTCCAATGGCGGTACATCAGGTCATCGTAGATCATGGCGTTGGTTTTAGGCAAGTCGTGGTAAAGTTCCTCAATGGTGGGTTCAAGGCGCACCTTCTTGAAATAGCAGATGCGCTTCATATCGGGAGAGTAGCCGAAGCCGTCTATGCCGCCGTCCAAACTGCTGACAGCCTTGGCGTTCTTTCCGTCAGGATCGCTTTCCCAAATCTGCGTGCCGTTGTCTCCGGCCAGAAGATAGGCCACCTTTTTCCCGTCGGGGCGCCACACCGGCTGCATCTCGCTATTCTCTGAAACGGTGACACGCACCGGTTCGCCGCCTTCAACGGGCATGGTGTATAGTTCGGTGTTGCCCTTGTTTTCGCGGTAGTCATAATAAGTTACCGCATAGAGTATTGTCTTGCCGTCCGGCGACACGCACACATCGGAAAGACGGCCAAGATACCACAGAATCTTCTCATCCATGACACCCTTGGAAAAGTCGGGAACCTCACGGCTTTCTTTGTCTATAATTGCCTGGGTCTTGCTTTTATGCTCTTGTTTGCAACCATTTACAAAAATCATAAGCACTGACAGATAAACAAAATACTTCTTCACTGTTGATATAATTCCGTTATAAAAACAAAGCGCGAAATTACAAAAAAGACATCAAATAACCCGTTGCTGAAAAGCAGAACTCTTGGCAGCACTTATTTTATGGCTGCAAGGCTGATCTTATTTCACTTATTTTTGTACTTTTGCGCGTTTTATAAAAAGACAGACATGAGTGAATGCAACCATAACTGCCAAGGATGCAGCAAGCAGGACTGCGATTCGCGCGACATGCACGAGAGTCCTAACGCATTGAGCAACATAAAGAAAGTTATCGGCATAGTCAGCGGCAAGGGCGGCGTGGGGAAAAGTTCCGTAACATCCCTGTTGGCCGTGGGACTGCGCAGGAAAGGCTATCGCGTGGGCATCTTGGACGCGGACGTTACAGGGCCGTCGATACCTAAAATGTTCAATCTGCACGAAATGGTGAGGGGTACGGAACAGGGTGTATATCCCGCCGAAACATCCACTGGCATCAAGGTCATCTCGAGCAACCTTCTGATAGCCGACGAAAAGTCGCCAGTGATATGGCGCGGGCCCATGGTTGCCGGCATGGTGAAGCAGTTCTGGACTGAGGTGATTTGGGAAAACATCGACTTCTTGCTCATCGACATGCCCCCCGGCACCGGCGATGTTCCTCTCACCGTTTTCCAGACCATCGCACTGGACGGAATCCTCATGATAACCTCGCCACAGGACCTCGTGGGACTTATCGTGAGCAAGGCCGTGAACATGGCGGGAATGATGAACATACCGGTACTCGGGCTGATTGAGAACTACAGCTACGTTAAATGCCCGCACTGCGGCGAGAACATCCCGATGTTCGGCGAAAGCAAGGCCGAAAGCGTTGCGGAAGAGTTCAAAATCAAACTTCTGGCAAAGATGCCTGTTGACCCGGAAATGGCCGGACTTTGCGACAATGGCGAGATTGAGAATGTTGAAAACGACAGTCTTGCGAACGTAATCGACATGCTTGAAAGTTTGGAAGTAGCCCAATAAAACCACATCATGAAGCAATATCTTGACTTGCTGCAAAAAATTTTGGATGAAGGAAACTTCAAGTCCGACCGTACCGGAACCGGGACGTACAGTGTCTTCGGCTATCAGATGCGCTTCGACCTTGAAGAGGGTTTCCCGCTTCTCACGACAAAGAAACTGCATCTTCGCTCGATAATACACGAACTTCTGTGGTTTCTGAGCGGCGACACCAACGTGAAATACTTGCACGACAACGGCGTGTCAATTTGGGACGAATGGGCCGACGAGAACGGTGATCTCGGGCCTGTTTACGGCAAGCAGTGGCGCTCGTGGGAGGCTCCAGACCACCGCACTATCGACCAGATTTCCAACCTTGTGGAACAAATCAAAAACAATCCCGACTCGCGCAGGCTGATAGTCAGCGCATGGAACGTGGCTGACGTTGACAGGATGGCGTTGCCGCCCTGCCACGCCCTCTTCCAGTTCTATGTGAGCAACGGCCACTTGTCGTGCCAACTCTACCAGCGGAGCGCCGACGTGTTCCTCGGCGTGCCGTTCAACATCGCGTCGTATGCACTCCTCACCATGATGGTGGCGCAGGTATGCGGCCTGAAGCCGAAAGAGTTCGTGCACACGCTCGGCGACGCCCACATCTATTCAAACCATGTTGAACAAGCACGTCTTCAACTTGGGCGCGAGCCACGCGAACTTCCAAAGATGTCAATAAATCCTGACGTAAAAGACATTTTCGGGTTCAAGTACGAAGACTTCAGTCTGGAAAATTACAATCCCCACCCGCACATAAAAGCGGAGGTGGCAATTTAAAATATTCATTCACAAAAAAACATCATTATGAAATCCATCAATGAACATAACTTTAAAGGCGAAAGGGCCCTGATTCGCGTTGACTACAACGTTCCTTTGAACGAAAAGTTCGAGGTTACAGACACCACAAGGATAGAACGCACGAGGGAAACGATAAACAAGATTCTTGGCGACGGCGGCTCTGTAATCCTTCTCTCTCACCTCGGTCGCCCCAAGGGAGAGGCTAAAGACGAATTCTCACTCCGCCATATCGTAGGGAAGGTCTCTGAAATACTGGAGAAGGATGTGATATTCGGTGGCGACGTTCTCTCTGAGGAGGCCGTGACAGTGTGCTCCAACCTCAAGCCCGGGGAAGTGGCGCTCATGGAAAACCTACGCTTCCACAAGGAAGAGGAAAAGGGCGATGCCGGTTTCGCGGAGTCCATCGCGCGCTTGGGCGACGTGTATGTGAACGACGCTTTCGGCACAGCACACCGCGAACACGCCTCAACAGCCACTGTGGCGCGCTTCTTCAACGGCAAGGCCTTTGCCGGGTTCCTGATGTACAACGAGGTGATGAACCTGGAGAAAACCTTGAACGGACAGGTCCGCCCCTTCACCGCCATAATAGGCGGCTCCAAGGTCTCCACGAAAATCAACATCCTCAAGAACCTGCTCCACAAAGTCGACAACCTCGTCGTGGGCGGCGGACTGAGCTACACATTCCTGAAAGCCATGGGTCTCGAAATAGGAAACTCGCTTTTCGAGTCCGACATGCTTGACGTTGCCAAGGATATACTGAAGGAGGTTGACAAGACTGGCGTGAACTTTGTGGTTCGCTTGGACAGTGTATGCGCCGACCGCTTCAGCAACGACGCCAACATCCTCATACCCAACGACAACAACATCCCTGAAGGCTGGGAGGGCCTTGACATAGGCCCCAAGAGCCGCAGGAACATAGCCCAGGTTATCAAGAACTCGAACACTATACTGTGGAACGGCCCTGTTGGTGTTTTCGAGCTCGAGAATTTCAGCAAGGGCACGCGCGCCGTGGCGCTGAGCGTTGCAGCGGCTACACTGGCCGGCGCATACTCCATCGTCGGCGGCGGCGACTCGATAGCGGCCATCAACAAATACGACCTCGGCGACTATATCTCATACATCAGCACCGGCGGAGGCGCCATGCTCGAATACCTCGAAGGCAAGGAACTGCCCGGTGTCAAAGCCTTGAATGAAAACTAAGCACTAAACAACTTCAATAATGCAAAACCCCAACTACTACTGCATCATCATGGCCGGCGGCGTGGGCGCCAGGTTCTGGCCCGTGAGCAACAGCAACACCCCGAAACAGTTCATCGACATCCTGGGCGACGGCGAAACTCTGATTCAGAAGACTTTCAACAGGTTCGCCAAGGTTTGCCCCAAAGAGAACATCTACATAGTAACCAACAAATCCTATAAGGAAATCACCAAGGAGCAGCTTCCAGAGCTTACCGACGAACAGGTCATTCTCGAGCCGTATCGCCGCAACACTGCACCCTGCATCGCTTACGCCTGCTTCAAAATCAAAGCCAAGAATCCCAACGCTGTCATCGTTGTGGCCCCGTCAGACCACTACATCGAGAAAGAAGACATGTTTGTGGAGATCATCGGAAAAGGCTTGGAAATAACTGAGACCAACCCCTATTTGCTGACAATCGGCATCAGGCCTACCTCACCCAACACAGGCTACGGATATATCCAGTACGACGAGGACAACGCCTTGAGCGAAAACCATTCAGTATATTCTGTGAAGACCTTCACTGAGAAGCCGGAACTCGAAATGGCCAAAAGCTTCCTCGAAAGCGGAGACTTCCTCTGGAACGCAGGCATTTTCATCTGCTCTCTTTCAACTATAAACGCCGCCTTCAAACAGCATCTCCCTGATATCTACGACCTGTTCAGGCAGGGCGAAGGTCTCTATAACACGCCTCAGGAAGAAGATTTCATCGACCGTACATACCAGGTGTGCCGCAAGATTTCCATCGACTACGGAATCATGGAAAAGGCCGAGAACATCTGGGTTTACGCGGCGAACTTCGGCTGGTCGGACCTCGGTACATGGAGTTCATTGTACGAACTCAGAAAAAAGGACGACAACCTCAACGCCGTTGTCGGCAACCATGTAAAAGTTTACGAGTCAAGTAAATGCATCATCAACATGCCGCGCAACAAAGTTGTGGTGGTACAAGGTCTCGACGACTATATAGTTGTGGAAAACGACAATATGCTCCTGATATGCAAAAAATCCGACGAGCAGCAGATAAGGCAATATGTGACCGACATCCAAGTGGATTTTGGCAAAGAATTTGTTTAATCTATATAAAATAACAAGACAAAATGAAACAATTGATCGAATGTGTTCCTAACTTCAGTGAGGGAAGGAACAGTGAAATCATCAACCAGGTTGTTGACGTAATCCGCCAGGCTGAAGGCGTTACATTGCTGGATGTGGACCCGGGCGTGACAACAAACCGCACTGTGGTGACCTTTGTAGGCGAACCGGAACACGTTGTTGACGCTGCCGTGAAGTTCATCGCCAAATGCCAGGAACTCATAGACATGCGCCACCATCACGGCGACCATCCGCGCTTCGGGGCAACCGACGTATGCCCGTTGGTGCCCATCGCCAACATAACGATGGAGGAGACTGTTGAATACGCCAGGAAACTCGCTGAAAGGGTCGGCAAGGAACTCAACATTCCCGTCTATTGCTACGAAAACGCCGCTTTCAAGGAAGAGAGGCGCAACTTGGCCAACTGCCGCCACGGCGAATACGAGGCCTTGAAGGAGAGGATTGTCTCGAAGGAATGGAAGCCTGACTTCGGACCTGCGAAGTTCACAGAAAGCGTGGCCAAAAGCGGTGCCACGGCAATAGGCGCCCGCGACTTTCTCATAGCTGTCAACTACAACCTCAACACAACGTCCACACGGCGCGCCAACGCCATAGCCTTCGACGTGCGCGAGAAAGGTCGCCCGAAGCGTGAAGGCAACAAGATTACAGGCAAGGTTATGAAGGATGAAAACGGCAACACGATAATGCTGCCGGGTACACTGAAAGGCACCAAGGCCATTGGCTGGTACATCGATGAATACGGCGTGGCGCAAGTCTCGATGAACATCACCGATATAAACGCCACTCCGCTGCATGTAGCCTTCGATGAGGTTTGCGCCAAGGCTGCTAAACGCGGCGTAAGGGTAACCGGCGCCGAAATCGTGGGTCTCGTGCCGAAGAAGGTACTCATCCAGGCCGGGAAATACTACCTCGCAAAACAGAAACGCTCACTCGGAGTCGATGAACGCGAAATCGTGAAAATCGCCGTCAAATCTATGGGACTCGACGACCTCAAGCCTTTCAATCCCGAAGAAAAAGTCATAGAATACCTGCTCGAGAAGGAGGACACCACAAAGAAACTGGTCGACATGACCTGCAAGGGCTTCACAGACGAGACCGCATCGGAAAGTCCGGCTCCCGGCGGCGGCTCAATATCCGCATATATGGGCGCACTTGGAGCAGCACTTGCAACTATGGTGGCAAACCTGTCGTCGCACAAACCAGGCTGGGACGACAAATGGGCCTATTTCTCTCAATGGGCTGAAAAAGGCCAGATTGTGAAAGACCAGCTGCTCGCACTCGTTGACGAGGACACCAACGCTTTCAACGTCATCATGAGCGCTTTCGGACTGCCCAAAGGCACTCCTGAAGAAAAAGCCGCGAGAACCCAGGCCATACAAGATGCCACAAAATACGCCACCGAGGTTCCCATGCGCACAATCGAGACTTCATTCAAAGTGTTCGAAATCTGCGAGGCCATGATAAACAAGGGAAACCCGAACTCCGTCTCCGATGCCGGCGTTGGCGTGCTTTGCGCCCGCGCCGCTATCCACGGCGCATATCTGAACGTGAAAATCAACGCGTCTTCCCTTCAAGACAAAGAATATGCAGACATGATGATTGCCAAGGCCCACGATTTTGTGGTCAAAGCCGACCGCATCGAGAAAAACCTGATGAAGAAGACCGAGAAAGTGATAGGTTAGGATTACTTTTTCCGAAAAACGAAAGGGGGTGGAAAATGTTTCCGCCTCCTTTTTTTATGAAAAAAGCTGCACAAATACTATTATTGTTGTAAACTTACAACAGAAAAAGGGTACTTTTGCAGAATTTTGAGATTTTATCTATTCAGTATAGATTTGTAGATTAGACTATATAAGGAAGAAAGCAATACTTTTCTGCATGTTGTTCAGTGTGTTGACAGATGCTGTGGCGCAAACAGGGCCTCCCGAGACTGTGTGGGCGGTGGTTGCTGCAGGAAGCACCCAAAACAACACATACGTGGCTATCGGGCAGCCGTTCTACGAGCAGATAGTTTCAGGCGACTATGAGCTGGCCTATTCGGTGGCGCAGGCACAACTTATGACTGAAGAAATCACTGATGAAACCTGCGACAACCAACCGTATACCCAAAACAACTTCAACATATCTGTTGACGAACTCTCGGAGGGTGTTAAGAAGTATGAGCAATATGTTGTAACTATAGACACTCTTTACAACTACGACCTCATAAAACGGCTTACGCTCACAGTGTGGCCGACTTATGAAATTTATGACACTGTGATGTTTCATGGAGACTTTCCTGCGGGCATTAACGAGGGTGCAAACAACTTGGATCTCGCCACTGTCCACAGCTGCGACAGCGTGGTGCATCTCTATGCTATGATTTGTCCGTTCACTGTAACCGACGGCAGCAACATCACTTATCCCACACTGGTGCTTGACCGCTATTGTTGGACACAGCGCAACTCGCAGGCCACAGTGTATGACGACGGTAATGCAACACCCGTGGCCAGAGCTTTAGTTTACCAAAGCAACCGCCACCCCGATGTGGCCGCCAATGAATCTGTTTACGGGCGTCTCTATATTTGGTGGTCGGCTGCAGGCATAGCGGAAGGCTCCCCTGAAACTGCCGCAGCCGCCGATGAAAACGGTTTTGTGCAAGGTATTTGTCCTGTTGGATGGCATTTGCCTGCCGCGGCGGAAGTGGCCGCCCTTAACGCACATTCAGCTTTTACAGTGAAAAGCGAGACTCTCTGGCTGAACGACCCGGGCGACAACTCCACGGATTTCACATTGCTGCCCTCCGGCAAGTACAACGCTTCATCTGGACGCTTTGAGGGTTTGCTCACAGAAGGTTCTATTTGGTTGGCCGCAGGCACATTGACCCCGGACAAACCTGCACTGCTCGGCTACTCCTACTACTGCGACTCACCAGTACCATCGACCATGATTGCCGGGAACGCATATAGCGTGCGCTGTGTGAAAAATTATTAAAATCAAATCGAAACAGTAATATAATCAAAAAAAATTCAAAGATGAGAAAAACAATTTTGCTCGTCTCAGCGGTGATGTGTAGTATAGTGACGATGTTTGCACAGAACAACAAAGTTAGTTACCAAGCTGTGGTGCGCAACACCGCGACTAACTGGTGGTGAACACACAACTGACTGTTGATGTGAGCCTCGCCAATAGCGAGAATGGCACGCCTGTATATTCAGAACGACACTTTGTAACCAGTAAACTTCAACGGCCTTATTTCACTGCTCATCGGAAATGGAGTTTTCCTAAGCGGCGACTGGAACGATATTGACTAGACTTCGGCTTGAGTAACTACTTGGATATACGAAGGTTCAGAACTGCTCGCCTCTCACAAAACATCCTTTTCAGCTGTACCGTATGCAATGCAGGCAGATTATGCTGACAGCGTGAACCAAAATCAAATCGCGAATTATATCAACCAACACGGCATATCCGTCAACATGCAAAGCGACTGGAGCGAGACTGATTCGAGCAAAGATGCATATATCCTGAACAAGCCAAACATTTGCGACAGTATCGGCAACTACTTGACCACCAATAAATATATTACGGAAACAGACCTCTGCCCAACCATTGAAAGCAACTGTAACAATGTACCCTTGAAGTCTGGCAACAACGTGTTTGCCGGCAACAACAATTTCACCAGCGGCACCATCACTGTTCCATCTAATCCTACAGCCATTGCAAGGCCCAGCACTTTTGGCAGTTGCACAGACTCGAACGCAGTGAACGTGTGCGACTTGCTTGCAGCGTTCGACAGCCAGCATATTGGCGGTCACGCTTCTTTCTGGACTTCCACTGAAGTCTTCCGTGTAACTTCATTTTACCGTTCTTTAGGCTATGACTATCCAGGAGTGGTCAGAAATGGCTATGCCAGATACGTTGGAATGGCAGTTCGTTGCCTCCGCGATTAAAAACCACATTCTCAAGTGAAAAGCACCTTTTTTTTGCGCGTTTTCAATGCAAAATAACTAAACCGACTGCAATTATTCTCCCAAATATTGTATCTTCGCGGCCTAAAACATCATCGATGAAGAAAAGAAGAATCATACTTGCCGTATGCGTGGCCGCATTACTTGGTCTTGCGGCATCCATCATGTTTGAAAACGGAGTACTGTCGTCAAAAAGGAATCCGAAAGCGTCTGCATTCGCCGTGAAAGACACCGCCAACATCACCAAAGTCTTCATAGCTGACCTCCACGGGGAGAAATCGCTGCTGGAGCGAAAAAACAGAGGATGGTACGTCGATGGGAATATTCCCGCCATGCCGAAGAAGGTTGAGGAACTCCTCTCCACAATCCACAACATATCCATCCAGCAGATAGTGGCCAAAAGCGCCCAGTCAAACATAAACAAGATGATGTCGGTGAACGCCATAAAGGTGGAAATATACCAGATAGCCCCAAAGTTCACCGTCTTCGGAATCCCTTTCTTCAAGAAGGAGAGAAATGTGAAGACATACTACATGGGGCCATCCACAATGGACAACATGTCGAACTACGCCGTGCTCGCAGGGTTTGACGAACCATGCATCGTGCACATCCCGGGATTCAGGGGATACCTCACGCCTGTGTACTCGTTCAGGCCACACGAATGGTATAACTGCGACATCTTCAGCACCAAAATAACACGCATAAAGTCGCTCATGGTGCAGGATTTCGAGCATCCCGAAGAATCCTACTACGTTGAGAAGACCGGGGCGCGTTTCTTCAATCTCTACAACATAAGCAACCAGCAAATCGCCGACTACGACACCGTGAAACTCCTCGATATGCTTTCTGAATACCGCGACAAGAACTATGAAGTCCTGATCATGGACATCTCCAAAGAGGCAAAGGACTCCATATTGAGGTTCAACCACTTCAAGACCATCGAGCTCACCGATGTGGACGGAAAGAAAACCACACTCGACATGTTCAGGAAGATGGAGCCGGAACTCTACTACCTCGACGCCATCGTGGGCAACCAGGACAACGGCGAAAACGATCCCTACAACCGCGACAAGTTCTATGCCGTGATGAACGGCGATACCAGCAAACTGCTCCAATGCCAGTACTTCCACTTCGACAGGCAGAACCAACCTCTATCATATTTCCTGAACAAAGAGCAGCCTTGATGACCTTCGATGAGACATACATCCGCAGATGCCTCCAGCTCGCGGCGGCGGGACTTGGGTACACATCGCCTAATCCGTTGGTGGGTTCGGTAATAGTGCATGAAGGGAAAATCATAGGAGAAGGCTACCATCATGAATACGGCGGTCCTCATGCCGAAATAAACGCCATCAACTCGGTGAACGACGAGAATTTGCTGAAAGAAAGCGTGCTTTATGTGAACCTCGAGCCATGCTCTCACTTCGGCAAGACTCCCCCGTGTGCCGATGCCATCATACGCCACGGCATACCAAAAGTAGTGATAGGCTCGGTTGACTGCAACAACGTGGTCAACGGCACCGGCATCGCCAAACTGCGCAACGCCGGCGTTGAAGTTGTGGTGGATGTCTGCAAGCAGGAATGCGAAGACCTGAACAGACGGTTCTTTACATTCCACAGAAAAAAAAGACCATACATAATCCTAAAGTGGGCGCAGACCGAGGACGGATTTATGGACATAGACAGAGAGTATGACAAAAACATGTCCAACTGGATCACCAACCGGGCACTCAAAGTCCTGACACACAAATGGCGCGGCGAGGAAGACGCCATACTGGTGGGCTTCAACACCATGAACAACGACAGACCGCAACTCACAACCCGGGAATATGCCGGAAAAAACCCGGGAAGGTTTGTCATGCAGCGCGGCTCTGAAATACTCTCCAGAAATGATTACACCCCCCTCTCCGATAATGTCCACGAGGCTGTAGGACAGCTGTTTGCCTTGAACGTGCAGTCGGTGATTGTTGAGGGCGGGAGGAAAACCCTCGACAAGTTCATTGACTGCGGTCTGTGGGACGAAGCCAGGATTCTTGTGGGCGACATAAGATGGGGAAGAGGGCTTGAAGCCCCTAAAATGCCTGGAACTCCCGGAAAGACAATCAATATTGACGGAAACAGACTGTTCTATGTTCGAAGACACGTATAAGACAATAGAAAAGCCTGCCGAAGGGTTTTACAGCGAGAAGAGAAGCAAGTTCATTGCATACGCCTTTCCTGTTTCAACAGAAGCCGAGGTCAAGCAGCGGCTCGCCGAGATTCAGAAGAAGCACTGGGACGCCCGCCATCACTGCTACGCCTACATCCTGGGGCCGCGCAAGGACGCCTACAGAGTTAACGACAACGGCGAACCTTCGGGAACCGCCGGACGCCCTATCCACGGACAGATGCTTTCAAAGGATGTTACCGACACACTTATTGTTGTGGTGCGGTATTTCGGCGGCATAAAACTCGGTGTCAGCGGATTGCAGAACGCTTACAAGGCAGCCGCCAAAGACGCCCTCGACAACGCCAACATCATTGAAAGATTCATCGAGCTGAAATACCGCGTCACTTTCGAGTACGCAAACATGAACGATGTAATGCAGATTCTGAAAAACCCTGATATACAAATTCTTGACAGGCAAAGCGACCTTAACTGCACTTACATTGTGTCCGTAAGGCTCTGCTCCGCCGACAAAGTTGCGGAATCTTTGCGCAAAATTAGCGGCACAACGGTTGAAAACATTTGAAAACCCGTTTTCTACACAAATTTCTTCTTGACAAGGTCAATCAAAAAGCCTGGCACCAGAAAACATATAAACACGAAAAACCAGTTGATTGCTCCGGGTATCTTCACTTTCCTGCCACGCAATGCAGCCCTCACGCCTCTCCTGGCAACCTGCCGCGGCGAAAGCATGATCCCCGTCTTGCGCAAAATCTTCCTTGTAGTGACTGGCAGATTGTAAAGGTCCGTGTCAACCGCGCCGGGACACACACAGCAAACCTTCACACCATGATGTGAAAGTTCGTATGAGAGACCTTTTGAGAATCTGAGCAGAAAGGCCTTCGAAGCCTGATATACAGCTATTGTGGGGAAACTCATAAATGCTGTTATCGAGCTTGCATTGATTATAACGCCCTTGCCACGGCGCTTCATCTCGGAGCCGAAAAGCACGCAAAGCGCCACTGGCGTGTCGCAGTGCAATGCGGTCATGGTTTGGCTCAGGGCCGCCGGCTTTTCAACAACGGCCCCGAAATAGAACATTCCCGCATTGTTGACCAAAACTTCGACCTCTAAATTTTCCGCCATGCAATAGTCATACAACTCTTGAGCGGCAGCGGTTTTTGCCAGATCCTGATATTTAGACCTTATCGTTAAATCTGGATATAAACCTTGCAATCGCTTCTGCTCTTCAGCGTTCAGGTCTTCGCGGTTGCTCACTATCAGAATGTTGTATCCTCTTCGCGCCCACTCTTCCGCGTATGCAGAGCCTATGCCTGAACTTCCCCCCGTTATGATGGCATAAGTGTTTCTGTTCATGATAACATCTGTTTTGCTTTTTCAATTGCGGCCACAAGCGAATCTATGTCCTCTGTGGTGTTATAGAGCGCAAATGACGCGCGCACAGTACCGGGAATGCCGAAACGATCCATCACCGGTTGCGTGCAATGATGACCTGTTCTCACTGCAACACCTTGATGATCAAGAAGAACACCCAAATCATACGGGTGGATGTCGCCTATCAGGAAGGAAACCGCACCGGCACGGTTGGCGGCTTCTCCGATAAAACGCATTCCTACAACATTCCCGAGCCTTTCAAGCGCATACTTCATAAGGCTTTGCTCATGTCTTTCAATCTCACAGAGCCCCGTTTCCTGCATGTATTCGATGGCCTTTCGCAAACCGAACACATCGCCAACCGACGGTGTGCCGGCCTCGAACTTGAAAGGCAGGTCGTTGTATGTGGTCTTCTCGAATGTAACTTCCCTTATCATCTCACCACCGCCCTGATATGGCTCCATCTGCTCCAGCAACTCCTTCTTCCCATAAAGAACGCCAACTCCCATCGGGGCATACATCTTGTGTCCCGAAAAACAATAGAAGTCACAGTCTGTCTTTCTCACATCGACAGGCAGATGGGCCACGGCCTGCGCCCCGTCAACCAAAACAGGAACTCCTTTGCTGTGCGCCACTTCAACAATCTTTTCTATCGGATTAACCGTGCCTAACGAATTTGAAACGTGGGTTATGGCCACTATCTTTGTCCGCGGGGAGAGCAACTTCTCTAAATCGGCAATGTCAATTTCACCCTTATCGTTGAATTTCAAGACTTTCAACTTCGCGCCACGGTCGGCACAGGCAATCTGCCACGGCACAATGTTTGAATGATGCTCCATCTCGGAAACAACCACCTCGTCGCCCTCCCCGAAAAATGTCTTTCCAAACGAGGACGCCACAAGGTTTATCGACTCCGTCGTCCCTCTGGTGAATATTATCTCACAGTCAGACCCTGCATTTATGAAATTCTGAACTGTCTTCCTCGCTTCTTCAAATTCAGCGGTGGCGTGCGAGCTGAGGTAGTGCACTCCCCTGTGTATGTTGCTGTTATACTTGGAATAGTATTCGTCCAAAGCGTCTATAACCACCTTGGGCTTCTGGGTTGTGGCCGCGTTGTCAAGATAAACGAGCGGCCGGCCATACACCTCCTGCTTCAATATCGGAAAATCTTCTCTTCTCATTGTTCTATAGTGAAAAATGCAATGATTTTCTATTTTTCTTCTTTTTGCATGAACCGAAGCTGGGTTGAATACATCAAAACCCAGAGTATTGCGGTTATCACAGCGTTAATGTCCATCGCAACCTGGCCGCCAATCACGAAGTTAAGCACACAGAACTGTAATATCTGCCCGATTACGTAAAAATGAAGTCCTATTCTGTTGAGCCTGCTCAGCATTATAAAGGCGCCTGAAAAAATGACCGCCTGCACGACGGCAAGAAGGAAATACTGCCAACTTTCTACAGACGCGTAAACGGCGGCCATCTGTTCCACCTTGTCGTCAGGAAACATCCCCGTCTTCCTGACACTCTCGAATGACTGCTCCATGATTCCCGGATTGAGCGCCAATGCGGTGTACGTGATTGCCGAGAACCCTGTGTTAAGCATGGTAAGTACAGCCAATATCCACAGTACCACTGTCCTGCGTGGTCTGTTTTCTGTGTCTCCTGTGTTATTTATATCCATCATCGAGGTAAATCGTGATTGTGCAAAAATAGCGTTTTTATCTGTTGCCGGCGGGAAGAAGGTTGAGGACTGCTATCTCACTTGTGGTGCCGAACCGCATCGGCGGGCCAAACGTACCGGTACCGCACGACACATACACCTGCATCCCATACTTCTCGTAAAGCCCCCTGTTGAACTCAAAAAGGTAATTGTTGATGATTGTGAGAGGAAACATCTGTCCGCCGTGGGTGTGCCCGGCAAGGAAAAGGCCGGCGCCGGCCTCGGCAATGAACCTCCCGCCTATGGGAGAATGGTGCAGCACTATCGACGGCTTCGCGCTGTCAATCACGAACTTTGGCATCGTGTTCCTGATGGTCTGCGTTTTGGATTCATGCGGGACAACATCCTCGGTGCTGTTGTTGTCGGCGTCCATGTAGTCCAAACCGATTATCTGAATGCCGCACTCTTCAACCATCTCGTTCTCAAGCACGCGCGCACCGGCATCCGCAACGAGACGCTTCACCTTTGAGTCGTTTGTGTAAATGTCGTGGTTCCCGTCAACAAAATAAACGGGTGCCTTTATATCTTTCAAAGGAGAAAGCGTGCTCTCGTTCAAATTATACTCGCTTTCAAACAAATCGCCGGTTATGACCACCAAGTCGGGCGACTGCTCGTTTGTGATACGCACAATCTTCTCGAGGTTGCGTTTGCCACGATAATGCCCAAGGTGCAGGTCGGTGAGGTGCACCACCCTGACAGGACTTTGCAGGTTTCCGACCTTGATGTCTGTTGTTTTCGTTCTCGGAGTTGCCGCAATAATAATCGCGCACATTGATACGCTCAGCGTGGCCAAAAACGCAATCAACCCGAACATTTTAGGACTGAAATGGGCAAAAAGGCTGATTATGTCCACAACAATGAATGACAGAAGTTGGTAGAGCAGAACACCCACAAAAACGTTTCCCAAAACATACAGCACATGCATCACCGGGCCGAGGCTCTTCATTTTCATTCCGGCCATCATCATCCCGAAAGCAAAGAATAGAATCACCGTGTAAAGCAGTATGAAAATATACGGTTTGGCCTGAAACACAAAGGCTGTGCGAAATCCTAAATAAAGAATTCCGGCCGCCATCACTAAAAATAATATCAAAAACATCATAAACGCTGATTTTCTATGCATTGTCTTTCTTCAGATATGTAAGTTTGTAATACTTCACTGTATTGCCGTCAACCTTGAACCTCCTGTCGGAACGATATCCAATAATCCACATTATGGCGTCATCATCACACAAAATGGGTATTCTACCCTTGTCGAAAAGACTCACCTTTTCATCGATAAAGAAATCGCTGAGCTTTTTTCTGCCCTTCGCCCCGAGAGGACAAAAGTAGTCGCCATGCTTCCAAAACCTTATCCGCAAAGGGAATTGCAGCTTCTCTGCCGGAACATAAAAGACAAAAGGATCCTTGTCGAAAAGGACTCTCCCCTCTTTAATATGCTCTTCTATCAGAAAATGAGCGGCCAAACCGGAAAAGCCGGAAATCAATGTTTCTTCCTGTACATCTTTTTCTATTTCGCTCACTATCAAACACTTCCTCTCTACAAGCAGTTTATGTGTCCTGGAATAGAATGTTTTTCCTGTCGGAATGTCTCCCTTTTCCGCAATCTTGAAGCTCGTATCCCCTGAAAAACCATATCTGGAGAGTATTTCATAAAGAAGTATCTGCGGATCAAAAGACTTAAAGAGGCTTTCTTTGTCGATTCTCACGCCTCCGTCTTCATATTTCGCCATCTTGTTGATTTCTTTTTGCAAGAAATGGCGGTAGAACTCGTATTGTCTGACAAACAGTTTTCGGTTCCGGATGTGGGTTTCGATGAAATTCGGGTTTATTTCTTCGCAAACCGGAACAACTGAGTGCCTGATGCGGTTTCTTCTGATCGACTCGTCGGCGTTGGTGCAATCCTCAACATAAGGCACGCCATTGGCCTTCGCCCACTCTCTGATCTCCTTGGCCGAGAATGAGAGCATCGGACGTATTACATATCCGTTCTTTTCCGGAATCGAGCGCATACCTTCCATTCCAGATCCCCTTATGATGTTCAGAATCTGGGTCTCTGCCGCGTCGTTGGCATTGTGCGCGGTAACCAAAAAGTCGAAACCTTCCATAATCTCGGCAAACCAGGCGTAGCGCAGGTCGCGCGCAACCATCTCCACCGACTTCTTCTCGTTCTTCTGAATCCCCAAAGTGTCGAATTCCTTCACAAACAACCTTGCACCAAGGTTTTGCGACAACTTCTTCACAAATTCCATGTCCCTGTCGGAATCATCGCCTCTGAGGTGGAAATTGCAATGGGCTACTGCAAAGTCGAGACGGGCCGCATGAAACAGCATTGCCATCACGGTGGAGTCGGCGCCGCCGCTCACGGCCAGGAGGTACTTTTTCCCCGCATAGTCCGCTCCGGCAAGCTCGCCCAATGATTCAGAAAATCTCCGCAACATACTGCCCTCCATGCAATTATCAACTTTCTGCCTCTTCAAAGTCACCGCGAATCTTGAAAAATCTGCGGATCTCCATCCGCATGTACTCGAAAGAGCCGAAATGCACGTCCTTGGGCTCGCTGTCGTTCGCAAGCATCACCATTCCGCTGCCGCTTTCGGCAACATACGGCGTGATGTCGGTCTCCAATGCAAAGGTCAACTCAAAATCTCTGACAGTAACCCTGTCGTAGTTCTGCGAAACCTCCTCGAAAAGGATTCCGTTCTCCTCGCAGAACGACTGCAGACGAGGTATCGTCTCATCCCATTGTAAAGGCTTGTCCTCGGGGTTGAAATAGAATACCACAGCCTTGTAGTCAGGCAAGGTGTCCACAATCTCCGACTTCTCGAACCTGCCCTGCCCGTTTATGAAAAACTGCTCAGTGTGCCTCGATTTCCTATGGTATTTTTCGGGATTGTTGATGAAATCCTGCCTTGTGGCCTTCGACATGGAGTATATCCATTCGTATTCCTTAACGGTGATGAACTGGCCGTCGGGAAGGCGCGTGGTTGTCCAACTCTCTGTTTCAAGTTCGTCGCCTTCCTGGTTTGTGACGCTCATCGCCACAGGAAGCACGTCAAGTATGCGCTGCGTGCCGTATCCCGATGTGGTTACAAGATACACCATTTCCCGGCTTATTGAATGTATTTCCCACAATTCTCTCCCCTCTTGGAGGCGCTCCACGCACTTCACACCCCACTCCTGCGGAAAATCTAACGCAGCACTCCACCTCTTTCCCTCAAATTCCTGCGATTTCTCCAAAAAGGAAGCTATAACATCCTCCTTCATCGGAAACAATGCACTTTTGTCATTGACATCCGCAGCTATAGTGTCGCGGATTATTTCGAAAGGATAATTGTAATCCTGATCGATCTTGGTTTCTGTAATATTGTTGTTTTTTGATTTACAACCGCTTACAAGTGTAATCAAGACCAATGGAATCAATATGTAACCTAAAAGTTCGCGCATTTTTTTTTGTTGCAAAGATAATCATTTTTGCTGGAGAAATATCGTCCTGGCTTCAACAGCCTCTTTCACATCGTGAACACGCAGGATTGATGCGCCTTTCATCAAGGCGATTGTGTTCAGCACCGTGGTGCCGTTGAGGGCATGGTCGGGGTCAGTGCCGAGAAGCTTGTAAATCATCGATTTGCGCGAAATTCCCACCAACAAAGGATAACCCAGTTCCTTGAACACTTCCAGGTTCTTCATCAGGAAGTAGTTCTGCTCCAAAGTCTTTCCGAAGCCGAAGCCGGGATCGATTATTATGTCATGCACATGGTGTTCGCGAAGTTTCCTGATTTGGTCGCCGAAGAACTTCAGGATGTCGGCAAGAATGTCGTCGTAAGCGGTCATCGACTGCATTGTCTGCGGCGGCGCGGGTGTGTGCATTGCGCAATACGGCACCTGCAGTTTCCCTATCGTGGGTATCATGTTGCTGTCGAACGTTCCGCCTGAGATGTCGTTCACCATGTCGGCGCCCTCCTCCACGGCGGCCTGTGCCACAGAGGACCGGTACGTGTCGACGGATATCACTGCTTCCGGGAAGTGTCGGCGCAGAAGGCGCACTGTGCTGCATATCTTCTCCGTTTCGACATTCTCAGGGATTTCTGCGGCATTTGGCCGCGTTGACATCGCGCCCACGTCGATGATGTCGCCGCCATCCTCCACTATCCTCCGCGCCCGGCTCAGCACTGCCTCCTCCGATGTGTAGCGCCCTCCGTCGAAGAAAGAGTCCTCGGTTACATTAAGGATTCCCATCACAAGCGGGTCGCCTGAATTAATTCTTCCTCTGAAATTGTACATGGCTTCTAAATATTAAAAAAGGGAATAACCTTGCGATTATTCCCTTAGTGTCTTTGAAGGCAAAAATTATTTCACAACAACCTTTGATGTGTAAACTTTGCCGTTCTGGTTTATCTTGAGCATATAAACGCCGCTGTTGAGGTGGTTGGTCTTGATGTCCTCAGAGCCTGTAACAACGCCGCTGTAAACCTGCTGGCCAACGATGTTGTAGAGTTGAACTGTTGCGGTCTCGTTGCTGCCGAGGTTAACAGTGAACTTGTCGGTTGCAGGGTTAGGATAGATTGTCGGGTTGTTCTTCTCGATTTCAGGAACGTTGACAACAGCGCACTCTGTGCATGAAACCTTGATGCGGAGGTTGTCTGAGAACGCAGCTTCGCCTGGAGCGGCATCGCCGAGCGCGAAGCATGGATAGTAGTCTTCACTGTAGCCAGAGTTGGTGAAAGTAGCGCTGACCATACCATGGCTCAAGTTTGAACATCTGTTAGGGTTGTCAAGAGTAATGAAATAACCAGGGTCGGCACTGAGGTCGAAATACGTGGTGAAGCGCGACTTCATTGTGTCGTTTTCAGCAAAGTTCTGGCCTGATTTGAATGTGAAAGCCACATGCCAAATCTTGTTTGTGATGTCTTTGATACCAGCGTCAATGTAGTGGATTGAATACTTATAGAATCCAGGCTGGTCGCCTGGCTCAGACTCTTCAGCTTCTGTCAGAGGTATCTTGAAGAAGTGTGTGGCTCCAGTCTGCACGCCTGTGTTCATGTCGTAATAAGAAGAAACATGACATGTGTTGGGATAGTTTTGGCCGAAGGTCCACAGAGGAGTGTTTTCCGGCAATGCCATGAAACCTACAATAAGAGTGTCAACGCCTGTGTAGTCATCGTCACGAATGTATAGTCCATAAATCATTATCGAGTCAAGGTTGAGCTTCTCCGTAGCGTTGAAAGACATCTCACCCTCGTCCATGATTTCGTCAAAGAAAGTTGATCTGAAGTCATAAACTTGCGCGATTGAGTGAATCCACGCAGTGTGATATCCGTCTGTATACGAGATAAGGCCTACGGTGTCTCCATGCAAATAGACTTGCATGCCGTCGGCAACAGTGTCGGCTCCGAAATAGATTGCGTCCCATACAGGATAATTGATCCAAATCTCGCCGGAAGTGGTGGCGCGAGGAGCGAAAACAGCCTTCTGCTTGTCAGCCGGCTTATAAGGAATCCTGGCGTTTGAAACGGGATTCTGAAGTGCAACCTGTGCGCTTGCTGTAACCGCGAAGAGCACTGCTACAAATAACATGTAAAATTTTTTCATCTTGCTTTGTTTTAAGTTATTAAAAAAATACATTTATTTCAAGTTCGCAAAGATAACTTTTTTTTTGATAACTCGGCGAAAAAAAAACATAAAATTTGTTAAAACACAACTGTTGAAAGAATTGCAGCGGAAAGTAGCCTCGCCGGGAATCGAACCCGAATTTAAAGTTTAGGAAACTTCCGTTCTATCCATTGAACTACAAGGCCAACGCGGCTGCAAAGATACACTTTTTTCCGAACCACAGGCACTTCCCTTTCATTGTTTATCACAACTTCATTCACAGCAGGGAAGTCCCGTTAAGGCGAGACGGCACTAATTGATGCCCAACTCCTTCTTCACCGCAGCGGTGAGGTCGTCGTTGTCGCCGTGGTACGAGCACATCGATATGTCGAACACGTATGCGTATTTCCCGTTCTCGGCAACGGTTTTAATGGCGTCCTTGATCTTGTCCTGGAAGGGGCGGATAAGCTCCAATTGCTTCCTCTGGATGTCCATCTCACTTGTGGAGACAAAGTCCTGCAAACGCTGGTACAGCTTCCTTATCTCATCCTCCCTCACCTTCAGGATGGCCTGCGATGTGGATGTGGTGGCGAGCTTGGAGTACTCCTCCTGCTTGGTCTTGAACTCCTCGGCCATCTGCTGTCCCACCGCCTCGAGTTCCTGCTGGTAGTCGAGAAGAACTTTCTGGATAGAGTCGATGCCAGGCATCTCCTTCATTATGGTTCCATAGTCAACATGGGCGAACTTGGCTTTCTGCGAAAAACCCGACACTGCGAAGGCCGCCACAAGTAGGCAGGTTAAAGCGACTTTCTTCATCTTTGCGTATATTATTTGATGCCTAACTCTTTTTTCACAAGCGGGGTGATGTCGTCGCTGTCGGCATAATACAGAAGTGTCTTTGTGTCGAAGACGTAAGAATAGCCGTTGCTTTTTGCAACCTTGTTGATTGCGTTCTGGATTTTGTCCTGGAACGGCTTTGCAAGCTCAAACTGCTTGTTTTCTAAATCTTCTGGCACATTGGCCTGGAATTCCTGTATGCGTGTGCCGAGGTCCTGCAATTCCTTTTCGCGCACCTGGCGCACCGCCGGCGACATGGTGCCCACCTCTCGGTCGAACTTGTCTTTCTTTGCCTGGAATTCGGTAACCATGTTCTCGTACATTCCCTGAAGTTCCTGCTGAAAACTCTGGAGCTTTGTCTGCAAGGAGTCGATGCCGGGCATGACCTCGAGAATCTCTCCGGAGTTCACATGTCCGTACTTCTGGGCGTTGGCGGCCTGGGAAGAGAAAAGCGCCAGTACCGCCAGGATAATCAATGATTTTTTCATGTCTCTATCTTCAGTTTTGTTGTTAATCGTCTAAGTTCTTGTTCGATGATATGCCCATCTTCTGCAAGACGGCATCGTTTATGTCCCACTTCTGGTCGGCATATATTATTGTGAGGTCCCCGGCCGTGTCGAACACGAAGGCATAGCCCCTTTCCTTTGCGTAGTCGTTAACCGCGTTGATTACACGGTCTTGGATAGGCTTTACAAGCTCCTCGCGCTTTTTGAAGAGGTCGCCGTCCTGTCCGAAACGCTTCTTCTGCAGGTCTTTTGCAGCCTTCTCCTGTGCTATGATGGCCTCCTCGCGGCTTCTCTTGATCTGCTCGGGCAGCGTTATGGACTCTACCTGGTAGCGCTTGTACATCGAGTCGATGGTGGCGAACTTCGACTCAATCTCCCTCTGCCACTGCACCGCCACGCGATCCAACTCGGCCTGCGCCTCCTTATATTCCGGTATCTGCGAAAGTATGTACTCGGAGTTGATGTACGCGTATTTCTGCGCGAAGCCGAATAACATCGCCATTGTAAATAATGCTGTTAAAAGAAGTTGTTTTTTCATCTCTTTTTGTTTTTATTGCGTTTTGTAAGACAACAGTCCATGGCTTCAGGTTTAATCTATAGACTGGTTGATTGATATATGGAAGTGGCTTCCCCAGCTCTTCGACGAAAGTCCTGGCACAGGATCGAAACCGTAGCCCCAGTCGAATCCGAGCAAGCCGAACATCGGGAGGTAAACTCTTACACCAAGACCTGCCGACTTGTACATGTTGAACGGGTTGTACTCGCGCACATCGAGCCAGCCCTTGCCTGCCTCCGCGAATGCGAGGAGGTAGACCGTGGCCGACGGGTTAAGCGTTATCGGGTAGCGGAGCTCGGCGGTGAACTTGTGGAAGAACGCCGCACCCACACTGCTTCCGTTCACATTCGGCGATAGGATGCCGTCGTCGTAGCCCCTCATGCCTATAATCTCGCGCCCGTCGTAGGTGAACGTCGACATGCCGTCGCCGCCAAGGTAGAACCTGCCGAACGGGGAGATGCCCACATCCTTGTTGTAAGCCCCCATGAACCCGGACTTCAATCTCACGTTCAGCACCAAATTGTCGTAAATCCTCGTGAACCACGACACATTGAACTTCCACTTGTGGAATTCAAGCAGCTTATATTTCTCCTGCGCCGAGACTTTTGAATAGTCCTTGCGCGTGAAGAGGGAATAAGGCGGCGTGAGCTGCATTGTGAACGAGATTTCAGAGCCCTCGCGCGGATAGATGGGCGCGTTGACGGAGTTCCTCGCTATGGTGAAGATGTAGCTGACACTGTGCGCGTAGCCTGTCGGGAATATGAAGTACGAACCCCAGTTCTTTACATTATAATATTCGTATGAGAGCGTGTGCGACATCTGGAAATAGTCGTCAGGCCATTTGAGCTTGCTTGCGAGTGAGAGCGACGCTCCGGCTATGCGGCTGGCCTGGTATGCATCGCCGTCCTTCTTCAACCTTCCGTTCGTCTGTTTCTGGTAATAGAGGCCGAAGGTGAGGGCATTGGGCTTCTTTCCTCCTAACCAAGGCTCAGTGAACGAGAAGTTGTAGTACTGGTACCACTTGGAACTTACCGACACGTTGAGCGAAATCTTCTGCCCGTCGCCGCCCGGTATTGGTGTCCATGCGTCTTTCTTGAAGAGCTTCTTGGTGGAGAAGTTGTTGAATGTTACACCGGCGGTGATTACAAAACCCGTGGCGCCGTAGCCCGCCGACAACGACAACTGGTCAGACGTAGTCTCCTCCACCACGTAGTTGATGTCAACCGTGCCGTCAGTCTCGTTGGGGCGCGGCTGTACGTCCATCTTCTCCTGGTTGAAATAACCCATCGACATGAGAACCTGCTGCGAGCGTATTATGTCTGCCCTGTTGAACAACTGACCCGGAATGGTCGTCAGCTCGCGAAGTATGACGTTGTCGTTGGTCTTGGTGTTGCCCATGACCCTTATCTTGTTGTACCTCGCCTGCTTGCCCTCCCTTATCCTGATCTCTATGTCTATGGAGTCGTTGTCAATACTAACCTCCACAGGGTTGGCACTGAAGAAGAGGTAGCCGTTGTTCATGTAGAGCGACGCTATGTCTTCTCCGTCCTCCTTCATGGTGAGGTTCTTGGTCAGAAGTGTCTGGTTGTAGACATCGCCCTTGCTTATCCCGAGGAGCTGCTGGAGCAGCGAGGTGGGGTATATCGTGTTGCCGACGAAAGAGATGTTCCTGAAATAGTACCTCGGACCTTCGTTTACATCAATGTCGATGTACATGTTGTTTTTCTTCAGATAGTAAGTGTCCCTTACAATCACGGCGTCGCGGAAGCCGAGCTCGTTGTACTTGCTGATGAGGTTGGCTTTGTCCTTGTCGTAGCTCTCCTTTATGAATTTTGAAGGCTTGAATATCCTGAGTTTCACACGGTCGGCGAAATATTCGTCCAAATGCTCCCTTATGTCCTTCGACTGGTAATAGCCCTTGTGGGTGAGCATGTATTTGATGGCGGTGTCGGCCTTGTAGAGCGGCATGAAGCGGAACTTCTCCTTGGTCTCCTTCATTGAGCGGAGCAGCACCGCGTCTGCAACCTCCTTATTGCCGTTGATGTTTATCCTGTCGATCTTCACCTTCTTCGACTTCTTGATGTCAAACAGGAGCGTAACCGCGTTCTTTATCTTCTCGTCGGGCATCTCCTTTATGTCGATGTCGCAGCTGAAGAAGCCCTTGTCGATGTAATATTTGCGGATTATGTTGCGGCAGGTGATCTTCATGTTGTCGTTTACGATGTTGCCCTGCGATATGTTGAGCTTCTCCCGTAATTCGTTCTCTTCAGTCTTGGTTGTGCCCTTGAAGCCGAAGGCGCTCAGCCTGGCACGGTCTTCGAGATGCACGTTCAAGAATATGAGGTTGCCCTGGACACGGGTTGCGGAGATTTCAACATCCTCGTAAAGACCTGTGTTCCAGAGATTCTTGATGGACTTTGATATGGCTTCGCCGGGAACTTCTATCGTTTCGCCCACTTGGAACGAAAGCAGTCGTGTCTCCAAAGGCGCGGTACCCGTGGATGTTATGCCGCCGACCTCGTATGTCCTGGGCGACGAATAGTCGATCTTCACGACAGTGTCGGAGGAACCGCCGACAATAACCTGCGACCGCCCCGCAAAAAAGGCGAGGCAAAACAATGTCAATACCGCTATTTGTTGGACTATTCGCATTCTATGAAAAAGTCGGCAAAGATAGTGTTTTTTTTCATTGTGTCCTGACCTGCTCGCCGGTTTTTCCGAATCTTCTCTCACGCTTGTTGAAAGATTCGATGATTTCGAACAAGTTCTCCTTCCTGAAATCGGGCCACATCAAGGGCGTGAAATAGAGTTCAGAATATGCCAACTGCCAAAGCAGGAAATTGCTTATGCGCGTGTCGCCGCCTGTCCTTATCATAAGGTCTACATCGGGAATGTCAGGATTGTAAAGGTTTTTCGAGAGAGTCTCTTCTGTTATCTCTTCCGCAGACAGGGTGCCCTCAGCCACTTTCCGTGAAATGTTCTTCGCCGCGTCAACCAATTCGGCCCTTCCGCTATAGCTGAGCGCAAGCACAAGTGTGAGTCCGGTGTTCCCGGCAGTGTCTTCCACTGCTTTCATGAGCGACTGTCTGCACACCTCGGGAAGCGTGTCCATGCGACCGGTTGTCTTGAGGCGTACATTGTTTTTCTTCAGGGATGGAACTTCGTTTTCAATGGCGGAGGCGAGAAGTTGCATGAGGAGTTCTATTTCCTGTTTGGGACGGTTCCAGTTCTCTGTTGAGAAAGCATACAGTGTGAGGTACGGCACGCCGGCCTCCGACGCCCCTTCCACAACGCTTCGCACCGACTCGACGCCTTGCCTGTGACCGAATGAGCGCTCCTTGCCCAGCTGCTGCGCCCATCTCCCGTTGCCATCCATTATTATCGCTATATGCTTCAAAGTCTTCTCCATCTGCTATCTTCTTTTACGGGGCTTTTTAAGGTCGCAGGTTGTGCTTACATTGCCGAATTTCACAGTCAGGAAAAGTCCGGCAAACGAATATAGGTCGTGGGTGGTGAAATTGCCGCGCTGCTCACCTTCCTGGTGCAGCGGGAGCGGGCTTCCGTCCTTCCCGGTGAGTTCAGGCGACCTGTCGGCGAGGTTAGCGACCAAGTCGCCGCGGATTTCCCGCAGCTTGTCGTTGTCGTAGTATCGCTTGCCTACGTCGTCAAGATAGTCGGTGAACGTGTACCTGAAGCCCCATTCCGCCCCGAGGCAGACATAACGGCCTATGTTCACGCGCAGGCCTATGCCGAACGGCAGCGCCATGGTTGTAAGGGAGTATTTCTTCGGCATTCCTTCCAGTCCCTGTCCCTCGGTGCCGAAAGTCTGCAGGTTGTATTCAACGCCGTCGTATTCAGCCTTGGGGTTGAACGAGAACAGAGTTATGCCGGCAAAAATGTATGGCGTGAAATGGTTCTGTCCCGTTGTATTGTACAGTCTCAGGAAGTTAAGCTCGCCTGTAACCGAGAACTCCGTCAGCGGCGACCAGAAACTGAGGTTTCTCTCATACCCGTTGTTTGTCAGTTTGTCGCTGCCGGCTACTTTTCCGAAGAGGAAGTCGGCCTTGACGGCCCATCGCGGGGAGATGTTGTAGCGGTACACAATCCCTCCAGCGAGCTTCGACTGCGCGAACAGCTTGGACGGGTTAAGGTCGCCGATGTAAAAGGTCGTCCCCACGCACGCACCAACCTCGGAATTCTGGGCGAGGCCCAGTCCGGGCAGAATAACGAAAGCGGACAACACCGCGGCTATGAAAAATCTCTTGTGTTTCATCATTTTGTCTTTATCAAACTGCAAAGATACAAAATTCATGCAAGAATACACAAAAATCACTTCACAATTGTTACAACGCAAAAAGCGGCCACGCCTTCGCCACTCCCTGTAAACCCCATCTTCTCGTTGGTCTTGGCCTTCACGGAAATCCTCTCCCGCCCTATGTTAAGCAACTCGGAAAGCCTTCCTGCTATCGGGTCCACGTAGGGTTTTATCTTTGGCTCCTCCAGGACAAGTGTACAGTCGAGGTTGTTGACTTTCCAGCCTTCTTTCTCAACGTCTGACACGATATCTGCGAGAAGAGCCGCGCTGTCGGCGTCCTTCCATCTCTCGTCAGTGTCGGGGAAGCACGTGCCGATGTCCTTCAACCCCGCTGCCCCGAGCAACGAGTCGCAGACCGCATGCAGCAGCACGTCGCCGTCGGAATGAGCCTTAAGTCCGAGATGATATGGAACAACAACGCCCCCGACCACTAACTGGCGACCGGGGACAAACCTGTGTGAGTCGTAACCGAAACCTACACGGAAATCAGTCATACTACCTGAATCTTCCCTGCTGCTTTATCTCATTTTTGTTTGTTGAGACAAAATCGAGGTTCAGTGTGAAACGCAGTGTGTTGGCAAGCGGGTGCTGTTGTTTTGTGGCAATAAGATACGACACGTCGATGCCAAACACCGTGTATTTTATACCTGCACCAACAGATATGAACTGGCGGTTGCCCTTGTACTGGCTCTCGTGGAAGTATCCGAGGCGCACGAAGAAAAGGTCGCGGTAGCTGTACTCCGCGCCCAAGGCCCAGATGATTTCGCGCATCTCTTCACGGAAACCGCCCGGAGCGTCGTAGAACGACTGTATCATGCCCACCGGAACTGAAACGTCGGGGTTCATGCCGTATTCTATTATGGGGTCGCCTGCTTCATTGTACGCCGGCATGTTGTTCACCGAGTCCCAAAGGTAGCGCGGCGGTGTGGGCACCAGCAACTTGTTTATCTCTCCGTTTATGGCGAGTTTGTTGTAACCGTCGAAGTCCATCTCATAGCCGATGCCGAGCTTCAGGTTGGTGGGAAGGAAGTCGCGGCGCAGCGTTCCCGACGAGTAGGACATCTTGTTGCCTATGTTCGAGATTGCCAGACCGGCGCGCAGCGTGCTGTTGTTGAACGCCCTCACATGGAAGTCCTGCTCGTAAAACAGCGATATGTCGGCGGCGCCCGCAAGTCCGGGTCTTGTCTCCTGGCTGCCAACATACTGACCGGCGGTGAGGTTCGAATAGATGAAGCGCGGCGTTATCGCCAAAGACAACTGGTCGATGAGCTTGCGCGCGTATGTGAAGTCAATGGCGAACTCGTTGGGGTTCTGGCTGCTGATGAAAGCACCGCCCTCGTCCATAAAGTCTATGTTTCCCAATGAAAAATAGCGGAGCGACGCAGCTATGGCGTCGTTGTCTGATATTTTCCAATAACCCGTGAGGTATGCAAGGTTTATGTCGTTAACCAAGTGCTTGATCCAAGGGCTGTAGGAAACACTGAACCCGAATCTGTTGTCGTTGAAGACGTACTTGGCAGGGTTGTAACTCTGGGAATTGCCGTCAGCCGACGTGGCGCACCCTATGTCGCCCATCGCGCCGGCACGTGAGTCGGGCGCTATGGTTACGAACGGCACCGCCGTTGTTATCGCATTGAGATCCTGGCCTAAATAGGTCATGCCCTTCCTCGACTGGGCCTGCAGTTGTGTAATCAGTAAGAACGAGATTGCGATTACCGGTAAAGCAAATTTGATTCTTTTCATTTTGAGATTGTTTGTTATTTATTTCGGTTGAGTTTTAAACAAAAATTCATAGCGTTAACGTTTATTGCCGCCGTTTATTACATCTTTTGACAAAAAATATTTCATAACTAAATGATGTGTGTGTAAAATATTGTCCATCAACGATATATTGTAATAAAAAATTTGCAGCTGGCGCGATGAATAGCGCCGCTACAATTCACAGAATCACCCGTCGGCGCGATAAATCGCGCCGCTACAATTCACAGAATCACCAATTTTTCGATGACGCTCGCCGTCTTGTTCTCGGAATTCCTGACTGTCAGTTTGTAAAGGTACGTTCCTTTCGCGAGCCTGTCGCCGAAATCATCCATGCCGTTCCAGGGTATGGCACTGCAGCGGCTTCCCTCCATATACTGGCTGTCGAAAATAGTTTTAACAAGCTTTCCGGAAATCGTGTAGATCTGCACCTTTATGTCGAATACCCCGGCACCCTGGTTGTGCTCGAAGAAAAAGTCTGTGTGCGTGGTGAACGGGTTGGGATAATTGAGTACATGGCTCAACTCGAAGTTGTTGTCGTTGGCCACACGGAACGACAATGTCTGCTCTGCATTGTTGTTGTTTATGTCCCAGGCACGGACAGTCAGCGTGTGCTCGCCGGGCTCGAGATTCCGCAGGTTGTACCTCACAGTGCCGCAATTGAAACTGTCTTTCTCAGCCTCGTAGTAATCATTGAGTATTATCTTGCTACTGGTGGAGTTGTCGAGCACTGCAACCAGGTCGTGCCCAATTCCGTTGCCAGTGGTGTTGATGCCGAAGTTGTCGGATATCTTGGCTATAAGTACGGGGTCGGGGTTTGTAATTCCACCGTTCACAAAGTTCATGTCGTTGAGATACAGGTCTATCTTCGGTTTTTCGTCGTCCTTGATTCCGGAGGTGTCGGTGCCTCCTATTATGAAGTCGGTGAATGCCCCCGAAGCGTCGTCCCGGCCGTTGTGTGCGTAATAACTGATTTTGCCGTTTCCAAAGGTATAGTCGATGTCCTTGGGAACATAGAACGAGAAGTTGAAACGTCCGTTTTTCACGGTTGCGTTGCCCTTGAACAGCACGCTCTTCTGTGTCTTGAACTCAAACTGCTCGCTCTCAGGGTCATTGGCAAGTGTTTTGGCCACAACGGCCTTGTCATACACGGACGGATATATGCTTCCGTTGAAATCGGACAGGATGTTTCCGTTCAGCCCTTCCACATGCCCGCTCACGTGAACCTTCGACAACGCCCTGAGCGTGTCTTTGCTGTCGGGCACCGAATGGTTGAGAGAGTCGGTGACCACGGTGAACTCTGGAACCGCCAGCGGCATCGACGGGTCGCCGAAAAGCACGAACATTGCAAGATTCGTCCTGCTGCCGCCGTATTTGTTCTTTGCAACCCTGTTCAAGTCGCCCACGGTCATATTTTTTCCGTTCACGCCACCGAAGAACGAGGAGAACAGATGCTCGCCATAACTGTTGTTCGGCGCAGACCAAGCCTCGCGGCCCGCCGCAATCACCGCCGCTGCACCGCCGTTGCCGTTGAAGAATATCATGTCGGCGGGCGACAACACGCTCCTGTCGTAATAGGCGAAAGTGCATGAAAGCGACAACAGCACGGTCTGGTTGTACTTGTTCGTCCACTTGCCTATGTCGGAGTTTTCGAGTACACGCTCGTGGGCCCAGCCGTCCTTTCCGCTGTGGCCTATGTATGTATAGAACAGCGCCCCCCTGTTCATGCGGTTGTTGATATCGTTTACAGCGGCTGGATAACGCTGCCCGCCGGCGTTTGAAACCTGCTGGTAGGCGTCAAGGTATATCTTGTCAAAATTGATGTTCTTGTTCTGTTCCTCCACAATCCTGGTGAATTTGTCGGCGTTTATCACGAAGTCGTTCGCGTTCTCGTCGTCGGCAACAAAGGCCATTATGTTCCTCCAGTCGCCCAGATTTGAGATTTGCGAGGAGTTCTCCGGCACAAGGTCGCGTTTTTCCGTGTAGCGTATGCACTTGTCAACGGCTGTGGCTGCCTGCGACTGCGTTGCGCATGGGATCCTTCCTATCGATATGTCGTACAAACCCGCCGCGTTCTGTCCTTCGCTGTCGTCCAACAGTCCCAAATTGTCATCGTTGGAATAGAGGTAATACTCCGAAATAACACCGTTTGGGGAGTAATATTGGTAGTTTGGGACAAATATGGATGTTCCGCTCGCGATTCCGCGGTAGTCGTAGCTCGGTCGCCCGAACAGAAGGAGGTATTTTGGGAAAGCCTTGTCTGTTCTGTCATATATCATCTTCATATAGTCGCGTATGGCAATCGGGTCCTGCGAACCGCTCGAGAACTCGTTGTACACCTGCTGCGGCGTAACCACTTTAACGGTCATTCCGTCGCTTTCGGCACGGTGCTTCGCGAGCCTGTCGGCCTGCGACAGAAAATCAGGATGAGCCACTATTACCATGTCGACACCGCCCGTAGCGTGAAGGTTCTGGTTCGGCACCGTGGTTCCGGGCGTCACGGTCTTGTAGTTGGTGCCGTCGAAAACGACAAACTCCCGCAAATTGTCGGTAGGCGCTTTGAAGTAAACCGTCCCGCCGTCGGCCTGCAAAAGTATCCGCCTCGTCTCGGCAGCGACGGTAACATCCCACAGATATGCAGACGAGGAGGCATTCGACACAATGAACTTTGTTACGTTGCCGGCACCTTGTGTGGAAGTGTTCCTGAAAGAAGTCTGTCCTGAATAGAGCGCCGTGACGCAAGGGACTTCCACCTCAATCCAGTCGAGGTACGCTGCAGAAGATGTTGTGGGCTTTGAATACGCAACTCCTATCTTCAGGTTTTCGGAAGCGGCGTTCAACGGGACGGTGCCTGAGGAGATGCGGGCTATGGCACTGCTGCCCGGGGCCGCGAGCGGCACGCTGCCAGCCTGGCTCCGGTTCACTGAAATTGTAAAAAGCGACGTCATCGGGGCTGTCGAGGCTCCACGCACTGTTACACGCCCCGTACCCGTCGGCAGCGACGGCATACGGACATTGTACTCCCTGTTCAAAGTGACATCGAAACGGTCGCCAAACCAGTCCTTTCCCGACTCGCAGAGGTTGTGAAGGTCGCTCTCCACAAAGTCGAAGAACGTGAAGTCGCTCACGGTCACGTTTTCCTGAAGCCCGCTGTTGTCCACGCTCTGAACACGCTTTTTGGCGCCGACGCCCGTGGTTTGGGTAACGAAGTAGGTCGTGGTTTTGGAATATACGTTGTAATAATGCGTGAACTGACCACTCGCCGAGTCGAAGAGGACCGTGTGCGGCGACTGGCCGTAGAATATGAAGTAGTCGTTGTTGTCGATTCTGCCGTCGCCGCCGTCAAAGACCTGTATCGGAATCTCGGTCAAATCGTCGGCGCGGGGCGCGGAATTAGCCTCCGGGAGCATTTTGCCGCCGTTTCCGAACACCGCCAGCTGTCCGGAACTTATGGGTGTGCTCATGCCCATCGCAACAAGGTCGTTGTAGGTGACCCTGAAAACGCCAGTCTCAGACACCGTGAAACTGTGCCACAGTCCGGTGGCGAGCACCGACTGACTTGCACGCGCGCCTGAGGAACGAACCTTGGACTCTTCCCTCCCTGTTATCTCTAACGTTATTGAAGTCAATATCTTGTATTTTCCATTAGAGACTTCGACTATAGGTATAAAGGAGACCTCGGCGTAGTTGCGCCCTCTTTCCGAAACTGCTGTAACGCTCACTGCCACGTCCTTTTCATGATAGTCATCGGGTATCAAAGCCGACAGACTTTTGTCCACGTCAGCGTATTCCTCCGAGACCACCCTCACAGAGAAGCCGGAAAAATTTTTATCAACATCCACTTTTTCATAAAACGACGGCAACGCCGGGCTGTCGAGGCGATAGACTGCATTCTCGAAATTGAGACAAGAGAGCGAAAATCCGTCGGAAAATGTGAAAGACACAGGGTCTGTCCACTTGATATTGTAAGTTTTGTTTATTGTTTGTGCCTGGTTTTCAACAATATACAAAAAAAGATAAGTTGTTAGAAAAATATTTACCCAAGAAAAAGACTTCATCTGACGTTAATTTAATTAAGCTGAAACGCAATTTTCAAAACGGAACGCCGTTAAAATTATTGCGGTGCAAATGTAACAAAACTAAAATCACGAACGTTTAAAGGTGAAGATATTTTTGTATCTTTGCCCGCTTATATGAAAAAGTAGTATGAAAAGACCGATTATTGCCATATTGACCATTTTGACGACGTTCGCAGGCATGTCTGTGAAGGCTCAGGATGCGATGTTTTCACAGTACTTTGCAAATCCGCTGTATCTGAACCCTGCGTTTGCCGGAACAAACATCTGCCCGCGCATCGCGTTGCATTTCCGTGATCAATGGCCCTCTGCTCCCGGCACGTTCATGACCTACACTGCCTCTTACGACGAGCATTTCGATAAGATTTCCGGCGGTGTCGGCGTACTTCTTTTCGGCGACAGGGCCGGCGAGGGCGGCATCATAAACTCCTACAGCGCGAGCGCAATGTACTCATTCAAGCTGAAAGTCGCTCAGAACTTCAACTTGCGCTTCGCCCTGCAGGCCTCATACGACTACAGAGGGCTCAACTGGGAAAAACTCACATTCGGCGACATGATCGACCCTAAGTACGGGTTTGTGTACAACACCCAGGAGCAATATCCCGGAAAGGAGTACCTCAACATACACTCTTTCGACATGGCTGCCGGATTCTTGGGCTACACCCCGCACCTCTACTTCGGACTTGCCGTGCACCACATGCTGCCGATGGTTTCATTTAACGGCAAAAGTGTGCAAACTTCCAGCTTTATGGGAGCGCAAACAGACAATCCCTACGAGTTACGTCCCGTGAAGTGGACAGCCCACATCGGCGGATACTTCGACCTGAAGCGCAAGAGCAGAAAAGAGACCTCTTTCGGCGACATCTCCATCAGCCCCAACTTCATCTACCAGCACCAGCAGCACTTCAACTATTTCAGCGAGGGCTTCTACCTCAACTTCTACCCCTTCACTGTCGGAATGTGGCTTCGCCATGGCCTTACATACAAAGGCAACGTATATTCGGGCATGGACCAAAATGGCGAACCTATATACAATCCTGAAACCTTCCACAACATGGACGCCTTGATATTCATGTTCGGATTGGAATACAACATGTTCAAGGTTGCGTACTCGTATGACGCAACTATCAGCAAGCTGAAGAACGCCACTGGCGGCAGCCACGAAGTGTCTGTTCAGATTCTTCTGCCTTGTCCTCAAAAGCGAAAGGCTGTGAAAGACCTTATATGCCCATCATTTTAGTTCACAATCAGAAAAACAACATAACAATGAATACAACAAAAAGAATCTTTGGTATTTTCACATTGGCAGTTTTGATGTTAATGATGTCTAACTGCAAGAAACAGCAATCTGCAACAACGGGTTGGAACTACAACGACTCCAAAAACGGCGGCTTTGAAGTTGCGCCTTTTGAAGAGCAGGCCACAGGCCCCGGACTCGTGTTCATAGAGGGCGGATTGTTTGTGATGGGCCAGATGGAAGAGGACGTGATGAAAGACTGGAACAACACGCCGCGCCGTGTCTCGGTTGCTTCTTTCTACATGGATGAATGCGAAATCGCCAATGTCGACTACCTCGAGTACCTGTACTGGCTCGAGCGCGTGTTCATTCCCCAGGACCTGAAGGTTGTGTACGACAACGCACTGCCCGATGAGAACGTGTGGCGCGACCGTCTGGGATACAACGAACCGGACGTTGAGAATTACTTCCGTCATCCGGCATACAGGTACTATCCCGTTGTCGGCGTGAACTGGCTGCAGGCCACCAACTACGCTGCCTGGCGCACCGACCGCGTGAACGAGCAGATTCTCGTGGACCGCGGCTACATAGAATTCGCAGAGACTCCTTCAGCTGAAGGCTACTTCAACACCGACGCTTATCTCACATACGAGTCATACGAGGCCGAAGGACAGAAGCGCCTCAGGTACATCTCCAGCGGCGAATACCGCAACGTGAAGATGGAGGACGGCATCCTTCTTCCGAAGTACAGGCTGCCCACCGAGGCTGAATGGGAGTACGCCGCATACAGCACCGTGGGCAACACCCTCAACGAGCGCGTGCTTGAACGCAAGGTTTACCCATGGAACGGCCAGCAACTGCGCACCGAGGACAGGAAATACTACGGCGACTTCATGACCAACATACGCCGTGGCCGCGGCGACCTCATGGGTGTGGCCAGCTCCCTCAACGATGCCGGCTTCAAGACCAAGGAGGTGAAAACCGACTGGCCCAACGACTACGGCCTCTACCAAATGGCCGGTAATGTGGCCGAATGGGTCATGGACGTGTACCGCCAGTCATCACACGACGATGTTACCGAGTTCAACCCGTTCCGAGGCAACTACTTCGAGACAAAGAAACTTCTTGAAGACGGTACTGTGGCCGAACGCGACAGCATAGGAAAGATACCCATGGTTCCAGTTTCCGACTTCAAGAACGACAGAAGACGCAACTACCGCGCCGCCGACAACAAAAACTACCTCGACGGCGACTGGCAGTCGCTTAAGAACATGGACGACTGGAAAAACGCCACCACCAACACCGAGGCAACTGACCTAATGTACTCGAAGACCGCGCGCGACTACGACTTCTCGCTCGTCAGCGACCACGCACGCGTGTACAAAGGCGGCTCCTGGAGAGACATACCCTACTGGTCATCACCAGGCACACGCCGCTACCTCGACGAGGACGAGGCTACCGACTATATCGGTTTCCGCTGCGCAATGGCACGAGTTGGATCTCAGTCTCAAGGAAAACGCAAATAAATTTTTCAAATCATAAACATCACAAGCCTTTCGCTTATCACGAAGGGCTTTTTTCTTGTATTATGCTCGAATTCAAACCTATAACCATCAACGACAAGCCTGAAATAGACCCTTATCTGAAGAAAAACTCCCAGACTTGCGACAGGACTTTCGCGAACCTCTTCTGCTGGCAGCACCACTACAGAACCCAATGGGCGGAGTTCAACGGCTGGCTCGTAATTCGCGCCTGCATCAACGGAGAAAGAAGGCTTGCCTACATCCCGCTGGCCTTAAACGACTCGCCCGACTACACTGAGATACTCCCTGTGCTGGCCGAAGACGCCCAAAAACACGACCAGACCCTCACTCTCATGGGACTGAGCGACAGCGAATGCGAGATGATTGAAAATGTATGCGGCAAATGTTTCATCTTCGACAAGAACCGCGACTTCGCCGACTACGTGTACCTTTCCGAAAATCTCAGTACACTGAAAGGACGCAAATACGCACAGAAGAGGAACCATGTGAACAAGTTCAAGTCGTTGTACCCGTACCGCTATGAGCCGATAACAGAAAGCAACAAGCACCTGTGCCTCGCCCTTGAGGAGACCTGGTCGAAGAACCACAACGACGATGGTTCTGCCGAGGCCGAATCAACGGCTATCAGGAAAGCCCTCGACAATTTCGAGGAGCTCGGCCTTGATGGCGGCGCACTCTTCGTTGACGATGAAATCGTGGCATTCACCTACGGCAGCGAGCTCAACGAACACACCTTCTGCACTCACGTTGAAAAAGCAAACATTGAATACGACGGTGTCTACCAGATGATTAACTACCTCTTCGCGCAGCACATTTCTGAAAGATACAAGTTCATCAACAGGGAGGAGGACCTTGGCATCGCCGGACTTAGAAAGTCGAAGCTCTCCTACGAACCTGAACACCTGGAATACAAGACGACCGCGCTTCTGCTCAACGACGACATGCACGACATCATGAACGTGTGGCACAGATGCTTCGGGGAGGATGACAACACCGTGCAACAGTTCCTGTCGCGATATTACTTCAACCACTGTTCGTTCCTGGAACGTGCCGACGGCAGGATTGTCGCGATGCTCTTCGTCATCCCGTGCCAGACCAACTTCGGGAAGGCCGCCTACCTTTACGGCATAGCAACCGATCCGGAATACCGCAACCGCGGTTTCTCAACCAAACTGATGAACCAATTCCTCGAAAGATGCAAAAAAGAGGACTTCCGGTTTGCTTTTCTCATACCGGAAGACAAATCGCTGACCAACTTTTATTCGAGATTCGGCTACCGCGAAACCTCTACAAGGGTGGAATTCAAGAGCGACCTGAACCTCGGCACTGGAATTGCCGAAAACGACACGGCCTTGATTCTTCCTCTCAATGATGACTGCACCGACACATTTGAAAGGGATTCCATCGTGTGCACACCGATGCTTTAGCACTATTCTACCTCGCTCAGGTCAACGCCTGTGAACCTCATAACCTCTTTTTTGTCGGAAAACAATATCAACACATTGCCGTCCGTCTCATAGCGGGTTATGTCGCTTTTCAGGGCGTTGATGAATTTTTTCTCGACATCCATCTTTTGACAGAGACGCTTTGTGGCGCCCTTGTATTCTATTCTGACTTTGTTTTTTCTCAACAACTGGTATTCGCCGAAAAAAGTGTTGCAGCCCAAGTTCCCGCGGATTGCCCTCGTTGAGTCGAAAATAAGAAACGGTCTGAGGGCGAACTCGTTCATTATGTCCTCACTCTCGATGTGAGTCAAGTTCCACTGCGTGCCCACAAGAGGCATATTTCTGCCGTTTTTTGCTGATTTTGCCGACTTGCAGCACGAGAAGGCCACCAAAGATATTGAAATCAGAATAAAAACCGTTTTTTTCATTATTTCTGCATATTACTGTAAAACAAATCGTTAACTTCTTCTATATAGCTAAGTATCTCCTCTTTTCCTGAACCCTCGACAGCGGACGACATGAATATTTTCGGAAGTTCCTCCCATGTCTCTGAAAGAATGTTCTTCATCTTCTGCATTGTTGAGCAAGTCTTCGACTTTGAGATTTTGTCGGTCTTGGTGTAGATGATGGCGAAAGGGACTCCATTCTCGCCGAGGTTGTTGATGAAGTCTATGTCTATCTGCTGCGGTTCGATCCTGGCGTCGACGAGGACGAAGACAAGCTGGAGATTTTCGCGGAAGAGAAGGTAGTCTGAAATCATCTTCTGCCATTTTTCGCGCATCGTCTTTGAGATTTTGGCATAGCCATACCCGGGAAGATCCACGAGATACCAGTTCTTGTTAATTACAAAATGGTTTATTGTCTGGGTTTTGCCGGGTTTTGACGAAGTTTTTGCCAAGCTTTTGTTGTTCACGAGCATGTTTATGAGTGAAGACTTCCCCACATTGGAGCGTCCTATGAAGGCGTATTCGGGGAACGTGGGCGGCGGGCACTTCTTCCAGTCGCTCTCACTCTGCATGTATGTGGCCGTTTTTATCAGCATAGTCTATCTTCTTGCAAGCCATTCGTTTGGATTTACATACCTGTCGTTCTTCCAGATCTCGAAATGGAGCTCGTAGGTGTTGGATGTAGCGCTTTTGGCCACAGTTCCGATGGTTTCCTTGGTTGAGACCTTGTCGCCCTTTTTCACTCGCGCGTTTGCAAGATTCTGGTACACGGTAAGATACTCTCCGTGGCGCACCATCACGACAGTGGTGCCCATTATGTTCATGACACTTGTCACAACTCCGTCGAAGACTGCCCGAGCGGTGGCACCCGACTCAACCATTATGTCGATTCCGTGGTTCTCGATCTGCACCGAAGGCACGTCGGGGTGCGAATAGTTGCCGAAGTCGCTGACCTTCGCGCCCTTCGCCACGGGCCATGGGAGTTTTCCCTTGTTGTTGACGAAAGAGGTGTTCAGACTTTTCTCCTCCGGAGTCATGGTTATGGAAGTCGTGGCCCGCGGGTTTGAGGACGACGCTGCCGCAGTGGTTTCTCCCGAAGACTTAGGGGAAGACGACTTCGCGGATTTGCTTCTGGCAGCGTTTGCCCTTGCTATCTCATCCTTCACGGCTTTCTGTATCGCCGCATCTATCTCCTTGCGCTTCTGCTGCTTCTGCTTCAGCTCCGCGCTCAACTTTTGCGACTCCTTCTTGAGCTGCTCGGCGTTCCGGGTCTTCTTTCTCCTGTCAGACTCCAAGTTTTTTATCTCCTTCTCCTTTGTGGAGAGAGTGTTGAGCTTGTCGTTCCTCAATTCCACTATCTCCTCGTTCTTCCTCGCAAGTTCCTCTGATGTCTTTGAAATCTGCTCCGACTGTTCCTTGATGCTCTTCGAAAATATGTTGTAATAACGCATCCTGCGGAACATCTGGGAGAAATCCTCGGCCGACAATATGAAAGTAACCTTGTCGAGCAAGCGTCTGTTCCTGTAGGCGTTATAAACCACCTGCGCGTAGTCGGCCTTCATGTACGAAAGTCTCTTCTGCAACTGCTTTATCTCCTTCTCGTTCTGCTCCTGCTCGTCGTCCATCTGTATTATCTGGGAGTTCAGGTTCGTTATGATTTTCTCGCGGTTGCTTATCTGCTGACGTAAGAGGGCAGCCTGCTGCACCGCAGCCTTCTGGTTCGACTCGGTTTTCTTTAACAGCTTCTGGGTGTTCGCAATGTCGGTCTCTATCTTCTGGCGGTCTTTTTTGAGCTGCGCACTGCTCTTGCCGCTTTGTGCGCCTGTATGCAAGGGAACTGCAAGGCACAGCAAAAGGAAGAAGGATATGGCTGTTATTTTAAATCCAAAGTGCAAAGACCTCATTCTAATAACTATATTTTGGCAAAAGTAACAGTTATTGACGATTTTTTCCATGATTTCCACAATAATTATTAACAAACAAACGTTGATGGTCAGCGAAAATTATATATGGATGTTGTAGAGATAATAGGCGCTTCGATAGGACTGTTGTACCTTTTTCTGGAATACAAGGCCAATGTCTGGCTTTGGCCAGTCGGCATTGTTATGTCGGCCTTCTATGTGGTGATTTATGCAACTGGGAGGTTCTATGCCGACGCCGCCCTGAATGTATACTACATCTTCGCCAATATTTACGGTCTTGCCGTATGGACTTACAGGAAACGCACCGGAGGTGCGGCTGGAAATACCGCAACTGATGAGCTGACAATATCAAAAACACCGAAGAAAAAGATTCTGCCGCTGGCCGTTTCCGCAGGTTTGCTGTGGCTTGCCATATATCTCGTGCTGGGGAAGTTCACCGATAGCCCAGTTCCCGTTGGCGATGCCTTCACCACTTCACTCAGCATAGTTGCCATGTGGATGCTCGCCCACAAATACCTTGAACAGTGGCTTTTGTGGATAGTGGTGGATGTTGTGTCAGTCGCCCTCTACTTCTGGAAGGGACTTTACCCCACAGCCGTGCTTTATATCGTTTATGTTGCCGTTGCCGTGATGGGATATATCAGCTGGAAGCGCCAATATGTGAACAGCCGCGCCGAATGATCGTCGCGTTTTTGTGCTATGATTTTGAGAGATAGTGCCTTATCAGGGTGTCAGGGTTGCGCACGCTCTTCTGAAGCCACTCGAAATAGAGCTCTTCCGCCTCCTCATCGCCCAACCTCCAGTCAACGTCCGACTTGCGCAGTTTCTCCGAGGTGTGCGACAGGATTATGGCCGCCGAGTTTGAGATATTGAAGCTTTCGGTGAAGCCGTACATGGGGATCAGCACATTCACGTCGGCCATCTCCTTTGCCTCTTCAGAAAGACCTGTGAGTTCGGTGCCGAACATGTATGCAACCTTCTGTCCGACAGGAATGTCGAAGAATGTCATACGCCTCTCGTCGGGGAGCGTGGCTGCGACAAGATAGCCCTTGTCGTGAAGACCGTCGATGCAATTCTTCACCTGCTCCCTGTAGTCTTCGTGAGCATACTCCCTTATCGTAAGCCATTTGTCGGCCCCCATGCTTATGTCCTTGTGTATTGCGAACTCGTTGCGCCTTTTCAGGACGTGCACATCCTGTATTCCGTAGCAGTCGCACGTTCGCAGCACCGCGCTGATGTTCTGGGTCTGGTAAAGGTCTTCAAGCACAACTGTTATATGCCGCGTGCGGTTCTCAAGCACACGCCTCAATGTGGCGACGCGCTCTTCTGTTACGAACCCCTCTATGTATCTCGTCAGTTCGCCTCTCTGTTTTCTGTCTTCAACTCTTCTCATTACAGCACAACAAAAAAGCCCTTTGCAGGGCTTTTTATAAATAAAGATTGAAAATTCCTTATTTCATCTTGTCAAAAGCCGAACCAGCCTTGAACTTAACGACTTTCTTTGCGGCAATCTTGATTTTCTTGCCTGTTTGAGGATTGTGGCCGGTTCTTGCCTTGCGCTCTGCAACGCTGAAAGATCCGAATCCAATCAAAGAAACCTTACCACCTTTTTTCAAGGCGTTCTCGGTAGAAGCCACGAAAGCTTCCAAGGCAGCTTTGGCCTGAACTTTTGTCAAACCGGCTTGCTCAGCCATTGCACTGATTAATTCACTCTTGTTCATGTTCTTTAATTTAAAAAGTTAGTATTTAAATTGAGCGACAAATTTAACAAATTTTGTTAAATGTCAATTATGTTCGCCGATTGTGAATAAAATATTTTAAATTGTTTATATTTAGCACCACCGAACGCCGCAATTTACACTATTCAAGAAAAAAGGTGTAATTTTCAAAATGAAAACCCTTGAGAAATTCTTCTATTTTCATTCTCTTTTTTCCTTCAATTTGCAAGGAATTGATGAAAATATCGAAATCTTGGGTTGAAATCGCCATTTTTTTCGTTGATTGAAGCTTTATTCTACCTGGTTTGTCAACACTTTCCACATCCGAGACGATTGCGTCGAAAATTTTAAGCACGAGAGGCTTTTCATCAGACCCTTTTGGTTTAAGCAGCGAAAACGCTGCGGGGTACGGTGAGAGTCCCCTTATCTGGTCGAGGATTTTCGCAGCCGGGTTATCCCAGACGATATGCATATCATCTTTAAAAAGCTTGGGAGCCGGCTTCAAGTCGGGAACAATGGGCTGCGGTGTGGGTTTTGCCTGTCCTGCGGCAAGCTGGTCAAGGGTTTTCACCGCCAGTTCCGCACCCGCCACCATGAGTTTGTCGTGAAGTGTGCCTGCATTGTCGCCGGGTAGAATAGGCACAGGGGTCTGGTTGAGGATCAAGCCTGTGTCGGTATGTTCGTCGAGCAGGAAGGTTGTTACTCCGGTCATCGTCTCGCCGTTCATTATGGCGCGCTGTATCGGCGCGGCGCCGCGGTACTGCGGCAGCAGCGAGGCGTGTACATTGAAAGTGCCCATAGGCGGTATCTGGTATATGCATTTAGGGAGCATCCTGAAGGCCACCACCACAAACACGTCGGCGAGGTAGTCGCGGAGGTCTTCCACGAGTGCGTCGTCCTTGAGTTTTTCGGGCTGTTTCAGCGGCAGACCATGTTGAAGTGCGTAGTTTTTAACATCAGAGAAGCGTGTCTGGCGACCTCTCCCGGCCGGCTTGTCGGGAGTTGTTACCACGCACACCACCTCATGCCCGCTCTTGCGTATGGTGTCGAGCGTTGCCACGGCAAACTCAGGCGTCCCCATGAAGACAACTCTCAGCTTTTTCATAGCGACTCCTGCATTTTGAGCATTTTAAGGCATGACACTGCACCTTCAATGCCTTTGTTGCCATGTTTCCCGCCGGAGCGTTCCTCGGCCTGCTGCATATTGTTGGTTGTAAGCACGCTGAACACCACCGGCTTGGAAAACTCAAGCCCTACATTCATTATTCCGTCGGCCACAGCCTGCGAAATAAAGTCGAAATGGCGTGTCTCGCCCTGAATCACACAGCCTATGCAGATCACCGCATCAACACCGGTATTTTGCAGCAGCCACTTCGCGCCCAGAGGGAGTTCGAAACTGCCCGGCACATTATGCACCGTGATGTTTTCCGGCCTTACGCCATGTTCCCTGAGACTTCCGACAGCACCATTCAAAAGAGAATCGGTAATGCGGTCGTTCCATTCGCTGACCACAATACCGATTCTTTTGTCTTTGGCTGAAGAAAACTCAAAAGGGACAAACTCCGATAAGTTTTTCTTCTTTTCGTCCATAAATCTTATTTTGAAGCCTTTGCCTTGGCCCTTTCGGCATACTGGGCAATGCTCATCCTGTTATATTCAGTGTAAAAGTCCTTCTCTATTCTCTGATATGCGGTGAGCGCGTTGTTCCAGTCCTCTTTTCTCTCATACATCTGCGCGAGCTTGAAAAGGCTCATCGGGGTGAAATATGGGTCTTCGCCTTTCACGGCCTTTTCATAGTAGCTTATCGCCTTCGACTCGTCGTCCATGTCGTCGTAGATGTCGCCGATAAGAGCCTGGCAGGCATACCAGAGAACGTCCTCTTTCTTCTTGAATTTCTTGAGATACTCGAGTGCCTCGTCCTTCTGGCCGAGCTTGAGGTATGTCAGGCCGGCATAATAGTTAGCGGTGTTCGCAGTCTTAGTTATCTTGTAGTTGTCGGCAATGTCGATGAATCCGCTGTTCTCGCCGTCGCCCTCAAGGGCCAGTTTCAGCGAGGCGGTGTCGCCCTGGGTGAGCCACTGAACCGGCTGTGTCATCATCGCCGAGGCTTCAGCGTTTTTCTTCTGCAGGTAGAACCTGTTGAACGCAAGCGCCGCGAGTGCAATCACAAGGATTCCTATTATTACGCCGTATATTATATTCTGGTACTTATTGAAGAAAGCGAGTGTTTTCGTAACGAAATTTTCATTCTCCTGAACTTGTTCCTCTTTCTTGGAGCCTAATTTTTCAGTGTTTGCCATATTCTTTTACATAAATTTTAAGGGGTGCAAAGATATACTTTTTTTTAATGTGGCGAAACAGTTTTTGCAAAACCGGAAAGATTCACACAATCGTAACCGCCGTGCCCGATGCCGTAACCATAAGCATACCGTTGTCTTGTCCCAGAACTTCATAGTCAACGTCAATGCCTATAACGGCATTTGCGCCTAATGCGGCAGCGCGTTGCTCAAGCTCCTGCATGGCTTTGTCGCGCGCCTTCAAAAGCTCGCTTTCGTAGGAGCCGGAGCGGCCGCCTACTATATTGCGGATTCCCGCGAAAAAGTCTTTGATGAAATTCACGCCGGAGATGACCTCACCGAAAACTACACCGTGGTAATCAACCACTTGTTTGCCTTCCACTGTTGATGTTGTTGTTAAAATCATGATTTATTTTTTTTGCAAAAATAGAAATAATTTGGAATTGAAAATCTTATTTTTGTGAATAATCGTAGGATTTTTCACCATCAACACCGGCCAGGTTTTGTTTTATATCAGTCTGCTGTAAGTTTGGCGTGCTTGAAATGAGTATGGGTGTCACATTGGATATATGATTTTCTACCTCTTCATAAGCTTCGCTTCGCCGCTGCCGTCTTTTGCTACAACTTTCACGATGTATGTGCCGCTCGGCCACGCCGAGACCGCTATTTCTGTTGCTGTTTCTCCGCTGTAGCT
>CADBQG010000002.1 GCA_902796805.1 uncultured Bacteroidota bacterium | reverse complement strand
TTAACCTTGTCATAGCCGATACGGTCGAACAGCGTGCCATACACGAGTTCCGGCCCGACCAGCCTGAGCTGGCTTTGGCGCAGATTTGCAAGCACCTTGTCGTAGGCTACCGCCTCGTCTTCCAATTCCAACTCGAAAAGGGGCATGCCGTTCCGATGCTCTTCTATCCATCTGTTTCCCCGCTTGATGAGCTGACCTATCTCTTCGATGTCGCTGCTACAGCCTATCACCTTGACGCACTTACGTCTCCCATGCACTTTCTGCATGATGCGCACAGAGGTGCTACCCGATTTGTTCAGTTTCTTCTCGACAAACGTGCCGCAAAGATAGCATTTTGTCCGCATACTGTCTTTAGGCAAGGTGGAGCACGGGGGGAATCGTCTCTCAAAATCAGCCTCCGCGACGGGGCGAGGTGTCCCAAAACGACCTCTCTGCGAGTGCTATCCGTCTGATTTACAGTAAACTAATTTTTCAGGGGCAAAAATGTGCGGAAAACAGGAAGAATGACAATCTTGGCGTTCAATTCAGCCACAATCCGGCAGGATTTTGGCTTCGTAAAACGTCAAAATACAATACTTGCGATTTTTTGCGAGATTCCGGCGGTGAAATGACTACATTCCATCGCCGGAATTTTCCGTTGCCACGTCAGGGACAATGCGCTTTATCAGCGATTTCAGTACCGACGGCCCATATTCCACAAAGCTGTCGGCTCCGTCGCGCACCATGTTCTCTACAGTCTCCGTCCATCTCACAGGACTTGTGAGCTGGAGCACGAGGTTGGCGCGGATTGTCTCCGGGTCGGTGGTTGGTTCTGCCGTTACATTCTGGTAAACAGGACAAATAGGAGTTGAGAAGTTGCAGTTGTTTATCGCCTCGGCGAGTTCATCCTGAGCGGGCTGCATCAGCGGGGAGTGGAAAGCTCCGCCCACATTGAGGGGCATGATTCGCGATGCGCCGGCCTCCCTCAAGCGTTCGTATGCAGTCTCAAGGCCTTTCAGAGAGCCGGAAATCACGGTCTGCTGCGGGGAGTTGTAGTTTGCCGGCACCACAACTTCATCCTTGATTGCACTGCAAATCTCTTTTATCATGTCTTTGTCGAATTTCAGCACCGCCGCCATGCCCGACTCCTGCCTCTCGCACGCCTTCTGCATTGCCGAGGCGCGTTTCTCCACCAAGAGCAGCGCGTCTTCAAAACTGAGGGCTCCGGCCGCGGCCAGGGCAGTGTATTCGCCCAAGGAGTGCCCCGCAACCATGTCGGGCAGCGAGCTTGCCAAACATCTGTACGACACAAAGCCATGCATGAACATGGCAAGCTGGGTGTACTTCGTTTGTTTGAGTTGCTCTTCGTCTCCCTCAAACATTATTTTGGAGATGGAGAATCCGAGAATGTCGTCAGCCTTTGAAAAGAGATCCTTGGCCTCTTCATAATTGTCGAACAGGGCTTTGCCCATGCCCGTGCGCTGCGACCCTTGTCCGGGAAACACGAAACCTTTCATGCACCGTTGCGTTAGATGTTGAACTCCGCCTTTATCCTGTCAACAAAGTCGAGACGCTCCCAGGGGAAGAAAGTTATGGTCTTCTTGCCTTCGGCAGTTGCAATCTCCTTTTCGTAGCAGTCGCGTCCGAAGTGCCCGTATGAAGCCGTGGGCTCGTATATCGGGTTTTTCAGTTTGAGACGCTCGATGATGTCGTGCGGGCGCATCGGGAACACTTTTGCAATTCTGTTGGCGATTTCGCCGTCGCTCATGCCAACCTTTGCCGTGCCGTAGGTGTTGACGTATAGTCCTACTGGCTCGGCCTTGCCGATGGCGTAGGCCACCTGGATGAGCGCTTGGTCGCAGAGTCCTGCGGCCACCATGTTCTTCGCAATGTGGCGAGTGGCGTATGCCGCCGACCTGTCGACTTTTGACGGGTCCTTGCCTGAGAACGCGCCGCCGCCGTGTGCGCCGCGCCCGCCGTACGTGTCAACGATGATTTTGCGGCCGGTGAGTCCCGTGTCGCCGTGCGGACCGCCAATCACGAACTTGCCGGTGGGGTTCACGAACAGGTTATAGTCTGTGTCAAACAGCGTCTTCATTTCGGGGGTGCAGCTTTCAACCACACGCGGTATCAGGATGTTGCGCACATCGGCGCGGATGGTGTCGAGCATTGATGCCTCGTCGGCGAACTCGTCGTGCTGCGTGGAGACCACGATGCTGTCGATGCGTTCAGGTCTGTGGTCGTCGCTGTATTGCACTGTAACCTGCGACTTCGAGTCGGGGCGAAGGTAGGTCATCACCTTGCCCTCGTTGCGTATCGCCGCAAGCTCCTGCACGAAGCGGTGGGCCAGTTCAACCGGCAGCGGCATGTAGTTGTCGGTCTCGTTGCTGGCGTAGCCGAACATCATGCCCTGGTCGCCGGCGCCCTGCTCCTCCACGTTCGAGCGCTCAACGCCCTGGTTGATGTCGGGCGACTGGCTGTGTATTGTGGAAATCACCCCGCACGACTTGTAGTCGAACTGGTAGTCGCTCTTGTTGTATCCTATCCTCTTTATGACACGCCTCGCCACGTCGTCAACCGACACGTAGCCTTCGGTCTTCACCTCGCCGGCGCACACCACGAGGCCGGTGGTTACAAGTGTCTCGCAAGCCACCTTCGACTCGGGATCCTGTTCCAGGAAACTGTCCAACAAAGCATCGGAGATCTGGTCGCATATTTTGTCCGGATGACCCTCCGATACGGATTCTGATGTGAATAGATAACTCATAAGTTCAGTGTTTTAATTTAACTTTAACATTGATAATTTAAAAACTGAAAAGCGTGGAAAAATATGTTTTAGCATTTTTTTCTGTGGTTGCAATCATTACAAATCTGTCCACGTGTTTTCGGCGGCAAAGATAGTATTTTTTTTTATTGCTATATAGACGAAAAATCCTACCTCTTCACAAGCTTCGCTTCGCCGTGGCCGTCTTTTGCTACAACTTTCACGATGTATGTGCCGCTCGGCCACGCCGAGACCGCTATTTCTGTTGCTGTTTCTCCGCTGTAGCT
>CADBQG010000001.1 GCA_902796805.1 uncultured Bacteroidota bacterium | reverse complement strand
TGTGTATTCAGTTGCAGCGGTGAGGCCGGTGAGGTTTGCGCTGAACGTTGTGGTGCCGGCAGCGTTAACTGTTGCAACGGTGCCGCCTGCAACTGCCTTCCACTCGAAGCCGCGCGCCGTGATGGCCTGGTTGCCGGCGTTGGTGATCTCACCATACAAAGTTGCAGAAGTCTGTGTCATATCTTGAGCATTGTTGGTTGCAACGGTGGGCTCAACAACAACAGGAGCGTCGCCAGAACCGTCGTAAATCATGATTTTGTCCAAGCCAATACCGTAACCATACTCGGAATGACCTTCAAAGATTATCTGGTATTCTTCGCTCGGGTTCGGCAATGCTATGGAATCCAACTGCCATGTTGAGATGTTTGATGTGAACGATGTCAGCAGTGTTTTTTCAGCTGTGGGCGATGTCTTGTAGTATATGTAAAGTTCATCCTGATCGCTTATCCAAAGTTTTTGAATGTGGTAGAATGACAGGTAGGCATTGCTGAGCGAGGTAAGGTCAAACACCGGAGAAATAAGCTCGGCAACCGGTCCGTGTGAACTTGTCTTGAACAACGCATACTTGCTTCCATCAGGAGTTGTGGTTGATTGGTATGAGGTAGATTCTACAGTCCAGTTGGCTGAACCAGAGATGATGTTCGTTGTCCAGCAACCCAAGCCGTTCTCGAATGATTCGGTGAACGGAAACTCGCTTACAACGTCGCAAGCTGTCGAGAATGTTGTTGTTACTGCTTCAACTTCCTCTTCGCAAACAGGTGATACTGCCACCTCGTAGGTCGTTGAAGCATTGAGTCCGGTGAGGTCGATGCTCTCGGTGCTTGCGGTCTCTTCATTCCAAGTCTCTGAGCCTGCCACACGGTACTTCACATTGTAGCCGTCTTCGTTGGAGCCCGTCCAGGAAACTGTTGCACTGCTGACGGTTATGTCGCTTACTGTAAGGTTCAGCACCTTCGAGCAAGCCGGTATGTTCTCGAGTTTTACGTCATCAACATACTTTGTGCTTGACGAGCCTGAACGTATTGCAATGTATGAGCCTTCTCCAGTATATGTGTCAAAAGGAACTTCGAACAATTGATATGATGAAGTTGTTGATACTGTCGCAACAGTGTCAAATGTGCTGAGGTCGGTAGGATCTGTCATTACGCCAACTATCATGTCGCCACTTGAATATGAAGTACGAGCGTAGAATGAAAGTTGAAGTTCATTTATATTGAGTTGGTCAACATCAATTCTCGGAAGCACAGCTGTATTGTTGACATCGTAGAAATACAGTGCCCGGCTTCCTGTATTTGGTGTGGCATAGATGTAAACGTAAGGATATGAGTTAGATCCTGCCCTGCTCCAGCATACAGGCAGCGGATAGGTTGATGTGCCGCCGGCGTTCGGTGCCTCAAAGCCCCAAGATTGTGGAACTGATGCGATAGCTACACACTCAGTGTTGAACGTCACAGTTGCGCTCTTGTACGTGGAATCGTCGCAAACAGTCTCAACATACCAGCTGTACTGGGTTGCAGGTTCGAGGTTCTCGATGGTGAAAACACCGTCAGTCAATGTTGCGTCTTCAAACGATTCATACTCGGTGGCATTAGAAGCCTTGTAATAAACGTTCACATTTTCTATATTTGAAACCCAGGAGAGGTCGGCGCTTGAGCTGGTTACATTCGAAGCAGTCAAGTTAGTGGCCGCAGCGCAGTAAGGACGCTCTTCCAAAGTAACGTCGTCAACATATACGTACTGGCTATACGGTGTCCTGAATCCTACATAGAAATAGCCTTCTTCATTGTATTCCGGCAAGGCAACAGTGTAAAGAGTGTGAGAAGATGTGAGTGTAATTGAAGATATCACGCTGAATGTCGAGGCATCGGCCGGGTCAGTGAGATAGCCTACCTCAAGTGTGTTGTTATTGCCCTGAGCGTAGAACGAAACCTGTGCGTTGGAAGTTGTTATCTCCACAGGATCTATTGCAGGCATAACAGCAATCACATTCTGAACACCGCCAAAATAGAGGCAGTTGCTGCCGCTGTGGGCATAATAGCCGTAACAATAAGGATAGTATGGAGAACCAAGGCGTGACCAGCAAGCTGGCAACGGATAGCTTGTTGTGCCACCGGTGTTGGGAGATTCAAAGCCCCATGACTGAGGAAGCTCTGTGATTGCCGCGCATTCTGTTGTGAATGTTGCCGGATCGCTTTGCACTGACGAACCGTCCTCGCAGTTTGCCTCAACATACCATGTGTAGCTTGTGTTAGGTTCGAGTTCTTCGAGAAGGTAGCCAGCCTCGTCGTCCAAGGTTACATTCGTTACAGAAACATAGCTTGTGTCGGCCGTCTTTCTGTAATAAATATTATAGTCAACTGCATTTGAAACCCATGTGAGGTTTGCTGAAGTTGCCATGATGTTGCCGGCGCTGAGCTGTGAAGGCTCGGCACAGGCAGGAATGTAACCTACTTCAACATCGTCAACAAACCAGTACCAGTTGTTGTATGTGGGTTTGTTCTTATATCTGAAAGCGATGCGTGCCGTGCTTTCTCCATCCGACTCAAAGTCTGCTAAAGAAACAATTGCCTTTACATAGTTGTTGTTTCCTATCTCCTCTGAAGAGATGCTGTAGAGCGACACAAAAGTCGCGGTGTCGAGGTTGAAGATGTATCCGGCCTCGATGGCACCGGAATTATCTCCCTCGCGACGGGTATAGAATGTGAGCTGGAGTCCCGACAAGTCTTCCTCAAATTCAGGAAGCACCGCGTAGCTTGCGCCGTTGGCACGGAACTCAAGCGCCTTGCCGCTTCTCGGATTGGAAGTTGTAACTCTCGGATAATTGTTGTAAGGACTGATGGTGTCCCAGCAGTTCGGGATTTCATTGGTTGTAACAGCGTCGAAATTCATGCTGTATGGGAGGGCTGATATTACATCGCAAGCCGTGGAGAACATGATGGGCTGGGCCGCCGACTCCGTTCCGTCAGGACAAACGGTTGCCACATAAAGACTGTATGACAAGGAGGGGTCAAGGGATTCGAGAGTGTAAACTCCGTCTGTCAACGAAACGCCTTCCACTACTTCGTATTCCGAATCAGAAGCCTTCTTGTAATACAGGTTGAAACTTTCCTCCTCAGATGTCCAAGTTATGTCGGCGGTTGTTGTTGTGATGTTTGAAGCAGCAACACCTGTAGGCTCCAAACATGCGGGAATGTTCTTTATTGTGATGTCATCGATGTAAATTAAGTTTGAGTATCCATCTTCACCGGCACCTATCAGGCGGAAAGCAACGTGATAGTCGCTTCCTGTTACGCCTGCGTTGTTGAAATCAACCGTAACCATTTCGTATGAAGTTCCTGTTAACTCTATGTTCTGAACCAACACAAACGTTGACGTGTCGGCAGGATTAGACATAACACCCACTTGGAATATACCATTTTCGAAGTAGGAAGAGGAATAAACGTACCTTGCGTAGAATTGAAGTCTGAGATCCTCGATGTTCGCATTCAATTTCGGCGCTGCCATTACCAAATTGTAGCCTTCCTCTGAAGCTATTTCTAACATACCGGTGCCTGTTCTTGCGCTACTTGTTGCATAATGGTTGAAATCAGGGTATGTATTGAGGTAGTATCCATAATCATAATCATACTCCCATATTTCACCTTCGGAAGCAACTGTCCAGCATTCATCCTCGTCGCTGTTCTCGAAAGATGTTTCGTAGGGCAGCTCGTAAACGCTGCAAATAGTCTTGAATGTCACGCCCTTGTACATTGTTTCAGCTATCTCGTCGCCGCAGTCGGGAGCAACTTGCACAACGTATGATGTTGTCGGGTTAAGGCCGCTCAACGTGGCTGTTGTGCCGTCAATCTCCGCGCCGTCGGTGTTCCAAACAGAGTCGCTTGCAGCACGGTAGCGAACAACGTAGCTGTCAACAGAGCCTGTCCAGGTAACAGTTGCGCCTTCGCCAGTGATATTGGATACAGCAAGATTCTGCACTTTCGGACAGTCGGAAATGTAGTCCAAAACCACGTCGTCAAGGTAAGTGGAAGATGAAGAGCCGTTTCTTAAGGCTATGTAGGTACCTTCGCCCTCATAGTTTGCAAAGATCACATCATAGCTGTCCATTGTGTTTGTCAGAGCCACAACCGACACTGTATCGAATGTTGATGCATTGAACGGGTCGGTCATAATGCCCACAATGATAGGTGAGCCTGCCGTTGCGGCAGAACGTCCGTTGAAACTGATTTGAAGCGAGGTGATGTCGAAAGACTCGATATCGATTGCGTTCATTATGGCAGTGTTGCCTGTAGAGTAGAAATACAAGTAGTGTATACCGCTTGTGACGTTTGGAGAAGTTGATGTAGTTTCATATACGTATGGATAGTTTGTGTTGTTTGCCTCGTTCCTTTTCCAGCACGAAGGCAGCGGGTAAGCTGTTGTGCCGCCGGTGTTGCCGCTTTCAAAATCCCAAGTATAAGGAAGTTCGCTATGTGGGGAGCACTCTGTGGTGAATGTTGCTGTGTCGCTCGGAACTGCAGAACTACAATTGGCTTCCACATACCATGTGTATTTTGTCTCAGGATCGAGGCCTTCCAACGTATATACGTTGTTATCATCCAACGTTACATTTTCATACATGTCGTATTCTGTGTCAGATGTCTTCTTGTAATAAACAGTGTAGTCGTCAGCGTCGGATACCCAGCTGAGGTCGGCTGATGTTGACTTGATGTTGCTTACGCTGAGCTGAGTAGGTTCGGTGCAGTCTGTGGCGTAGTCAACTTTCACCTCGTCAACAAACCAGTACCAGCTGCTAAAGCTCGGTGCGTTTTTGTATCTGAAAGCTATGTTGGCAACGCTTTCGCCGTCTGATTCAAACTCTGTGAATTTTGCAATAATCTTATGATAGTCGTTGTCGCCAATTTCGCCCGATGTTGTTGAATAAACAGGAACGAATGTCGCAGTATCCATGTTAAAGATGTAGCCAGCGTCAAAAGAGCCTGAGTTTGCGCCTTCTCGGCGAGTGTAGAACGAAATCTGCAGGTTTGACAAGTCTTCCTCAAATTCAGGAAGAACAGCGTAGCTTGCGCCATTGGCATGGAATTCCATTGCCTTGCCGCTCATGGCCTTATTTGTTGTTACGCGAGGGTAGTTGGTGTACGGATTAAGTTTAGCCCAACAAGCCGGCATTGAATCAGTAGCTACAGCATCGAAGTTCTGAACATAAGGGAGATCAGCAATCGGTGCGCACAAAGTTGTGAAGTTTGTTGAGCGTGCAGCGCTCTGGTTGTCGCCGCAATCGTTGATAACGCGCACATCGTAGGCAGTTGCAGCGCTGAGGCCGGTGATTTCGTATTCGGTCTCGCTGATGCCGTCTATGGTAACAACGTCGTCATCTTCCCATGATTGGTTTGATTTCTTGCACATTACAATGTAGCTGCCGCCATCTTCAGGGGCTGTCCATGATATAGTTGCCGAATTTGCCGTAACGCCGGAATTTGCGAGGTTTGTCACAGGATGGCAAGTGTTTTCGCCTTCCGAGATAGTGAGCTTTACGTCGGGATAGTAATTGGCGGGAGTGTTGAAGCCCGTAGATGAGATAGTATATGGGTTGTTATCATTACATTGGTACAAGATGCGGCCTGTGCCGGTAGATGACTGCCAATACTTCGACATCCCCACGTCAGAGCCTGTTCCGTCAACAATTGCAATCACAAGGTTTCCAGTGCCAGTATATTCGAACGGAGTGGTCAACTCGATTTCAGACCACTCGCCTACACCAATCGTCCATGAACCGCTGAAAACCTCCGTGAATTCAGACGCACTCAAAGCATCGGAAGACGACGAGAATTGCGACTTGTCAGTTTCTGCCATATAAACTGTAATATTGCGTGTGGCGCCGGTTACAGTCTGTTTGTAGGCAATTGAATTGATGTAACCGGACATGCCGATTTCATCTGCCAAGTAGATGGACTGTGTGATAGCATATTTGTACCACAGATTCATGGGCGCATAAGTGTTGTAGGAATACGAACCGTTGCCGATCGTAACCTCAGTCTGCGCCATTCCGCCGAAGCCCAGCATTATGAGCATCAGCCATAAGAATAGATTTTTTTTCATTGTTGTTAGAATTTTGATATAACTTTGTGTTGATTTCTCCAATGCGGAATTGTTTAAACCTTTTTAAAAAACGGCGCGAAAGTACAAATAAAATCAACATTTCGCCAATCTTTTTTTTTATTAGTTTTTAATCGATTGATAATCAAAAATATTGGAGTCTTACTTTTTGTATCAGAGACGGAAAAAACTCTTTATTAAAGTAAATATTGTATTTTTGCGCGTTTTTAGTATTCTTGGAATGAAAAGGGCAGTTCTTATCAGCTTATTGTTTTTCGCGGTTCTCGGCGCCACGGCCCAGGAGAAGGCCGTGAAGAACGTGATTCTCATGATTCCCGACGGCACATCCACAAGCCTGCTGTCGGCGGCCAGGTGGTACCAGACTTACACCGACCCATCGCGGCAGACCTTGTTCCTTGACCCGTACATCAGGGGACTGGTGCGCACCAGTTCCTCCGACGCGCCCATAGGCGACTCGGCCCCGACAACATCCTGTTATGTAACCGGACAGCCTTCGCAAACCGCCTTCATCTCCACATATCCAGTAGCCACCGGCCACGACCTCGTGCCTGTGGACGCCACGAGGGCATACCAGCCCCTGGCAACCCTCCTCGAGGCCGCGAAGATTCTCCAGGGCAAGTCCACAGGGCTTGTCTTCACCTGCGAATTCCCCCACGCCACGCCCGCCGACTGCTCGGCGCACACCTACAACCGCGGGAGATACAGCATGATTGCGCCGCAGATGGCGCACAACCACATAGACGTGGTGATGGGCGGCGGGGTGAAATACCTCACCGAAAAACTACAGGCAGACCTCAAAGCGGAAGGCTGCCGCGTCTTCCTTGACGACATCGACGGATTCAGAAACTGCGGCACCACACCGGTTTGGGCTCTGTTCGGCGAGACATCGATGCCCTACACCCTGGAGTCGGACCCCGCGAAGATGCCTTCCCTCGCCGAGATGACCGTGAAGGCCCTCGATCTCCTCTCCAAAAACGAGAACGGCTTCTTCCTCATGGTTGAAGGCAGCAAGGTTGACTGGGCCGCCCACGACAACGACGCCAAAAACGCGATCCTGGAGTTCCTCGAGTTCGACAAAGCCTTCGGCGAGGCGCTGAAGTTCGCCGAGAAGGACGGCAACACCGCAATAGTGGTGCTCCCCGACCACGGCACAGGCGCCGTCACGGTGGGCAACGCCAAGTCGAACCACGGTTACGACAGACTCTCCCTGGAAGAAATCATGTCGCCCATCGACAACTACAAAATCTCCACCTGGACCATGAGCGAGAAGATGAAGGACGTTGACACCTCGGAATGGCCACGGCTTTTCGAGACATATTTCGGCTTTGTACCGCAACAGTCGGAAATTTCGTACCTCGCCACCGCCCGCGACTACAACAAGTCATACATCCCGAAGGAAGAACGTAAGTCAAACATCTCGCTAACAAAAATGCTCAGCCAAGTCGTTTACGGCCGCACCTATTTCGGGTTCACAACCTTCGGCCACACCATAGAGAACGTGTTCCTCGCAATGTACCACCCAGGGGACGACGTACTCTCCGGCTGCCCCACAAACATCGACGTGCACAGCTACCTCTGCAGGCAGATGGGACTCACCGGCAAGCTCAGTGGACTCTCCGAGGAGATTTTCGCGCCGCACCAGGAGGTGTTCAAGGGCTTCGAGACAACCACCGACAGCTTGGGTGTCGACAACTACCGCCTCACCGTAAGGTACAAGAAAAACACCCTTGTGGCCGACAGCTACTCCAACTACGTAACCGTCAACAAAAAACGCATAAACCTCGAATCCGTCATCGTGTACATGGACAAGAAAAAGACATTCTATCTCCCTAAAAAGCTGAGGGAATACATCGAGGTTGGAAAATAAGACATTCGTATATAATTTTTGCCGAAAACATACGTTAACTCTACTAAAAACAACAAACAGCAGTTATGGAAAGATTGAGTTCAAATGACTATCCAGGTCAGGCACAAAACGTAAAAAAGGAAAATCCATTGAAAAAATGGGTCGTTATTTTAGGCGTGCTGTCGGGTTTGCTGCTATGCTCAACCCTCTATTTCGCCTTCTTCGCAAAGCCCACCATGAACAAGGTCTACACCGAGGTGGAGAACAAAAACACAGAGTTGCAGTCGGAGTTGGACTCCCTTCTTGCGGAGCACAACCGCATAAAGGAACAATACGGCGAGCTCACGGAACAGCTCAGCGAGAAGGACAGCATCATCATGGCCGGCGCCGCCGAGATTGAGAAGCTAATCAACAGCCAGGCCGACTACAACAGAATCCGCAAGCAGCTCGCGCGCCTCCAGAACATCTCGCAGGAGTATGTAAAGGAAATGGACCAGCTCTACCAGGAAAACCAGGCCCTGAAAGAGGAGAACCAGCAGGTGAAGGCCACCCTCGAGCAGGAACGCGAGGTTACGCGCACTATCCAGAAGTCGAACGAAGACCTGGAGCAGAAGATAATCAACGCCGCCACATACAAGGCATACAACATCTCCAGCGCCGGCTACCTCGTGCGCAACAAGGGCACCGAGGAGCAGACCGACAGGGCGTCGAAAGTGAAGCGGATAAAGACAACCCTCATGCTCGGCGAGAACTCGCTCATAGAGCCGGGTCCGGTGAACGTGTACTGCCGCATCGCTATCCCCGAAACTGGGAAAATCATCACGATGGGCTCCGGCGACACATACTCTTTCGTGCACAACGGCCAAAGGCTGCAATACTCCTGCAAGACCGTGGTGAACTACAACAACAAGGCCCAGAACGTGACTTTAGTGTGGGACCTCATGTCGGACGACAAGGCCATAAAAGGCCAGTACAACGTGCAGCTCTACACCGACGAGCAGTTCCTCGGAGAGACCTTCTTCACCTTGAGATAAAAACCTAACGCAATCCTGAAAGAATTATGGTAAGCAGACACTATCTGAGAATCAAGGCCATGCAGGCCCTGTACTCCTACGGCACGAACCCTAAGTCGAGCCTCGCACAGGCTGAAACCGGCCTGAAAAAGGCCATAAAGTCGTGCCACGAACTGTTCGTGTGGCTGCTCTGCCTCCTTCCGGAAATAACGTTCTACAGGGAGAAGAAACTGGAAAGCCTAAAAGGAAAATACAACCCCACAGAAGAAGACCTCAACCCCAATACAAAATTCATCGACAACGCCGTCATAAAGAAGATAGAGGAGGACAAAGTTCTTGAAACCCTCGCCATGGACTGCCGCGTTTCCTGGGCCGACGACACCGACATTGTGTCAAGGCTGTTCCGAAACATAGAGCAACTTCCTGAATACGAGGCGTATATGTCAAACCCGGCACGCTCGTTCAACGAAGACAAGGAACTTGTGCTTTGCATAGTGAAGGATGTTATAGCCACCGACGAGCTGCTGAACTGGCACCTTGGCGAAATCAACGTCCACTGGATCGGCGACTTCAACGAGGCGGTGGCCATGCTGTATCACTGCGTCAACAGCATGACGGAGAAGAAACCCCTGCGAATAGGCGGCGTGTATGCCGACGACGACGCTAAGAACTTCGCTCCCGAACTGTTCCGCAAGACCCTGCAGAACTCGGAGGAATACAAGCGCATGATCGAGGGCAAGCTGCAGAACTGGGAGATGGACCGCGTTAACAACATGGACATGCTGCTGATGACGATGGCCCTGTGCGAACTCCTGGAGTTTCCCACCATACCCGTGAAGGTCACCCTCAACGAATATATAGAAATAGCAAAGTGGTACAGCTCCGAGAAGAGCCGGGTTTTCATAAACGGCATCATCGACCGCCTCATCGTGGACCTTCGCGAAAGCGGAAGACTTGTGAAGGAGGGACGTGGACTTTATCAAAATTAACGAAAATATGAAAAAGACAGCAATATTTTTGGCTTCCGCGATGATTCTGCTGCTCTGCACGTGCAAGCAGAAACCCGCCAAAGAGGGTGACTTCACGGTCAACGACATACACATTCCGCAGACCGCCGACGGACTGTCGGAGAAAGAGGCAAAGAAGATGCCGGTGATCACCTTCTCGCAGACCACCTACGACTTCGGCGACGTGATTGAAGGCGAAAGGCTCTCATACCCCTTCAAGTTCAAGAACACCGGAAAATCAAACCTTATAATATACTCGTCGGAAGCCACATGCGGCTGCACCACATCCACGCCGCCCAAGGCTCCCGTACGCCCCGGCGAAAGCGGGGAGATCCTCGTGACATTCGACTCCAAGGGACAGAAAGGAAACGTCACGAAACTCATACTTGTGGGCGCCAACACATACCCCGCCGAGACCATCCTGACCATCAAGGCAAACGTCTCGTCGACCAAGTGACACGACTCCTACGCCACTCTTTTATCAAACTCGCGCTGTTCACAAATACGTCAACATTTTTAACAGTTATTAAGAAAAAAACATATTTTTGCGGCTCATATAAAAATTCATTGACATGAAAAAGATTTTTACAACTTTGGTTCTTGTGGCTGCATTCGCAGCAGTGGGTTTCGCCCAGCCGCGCGCCATAGGCGGCCGCTTGGGTGTATCAGAGGAATTCTCCTACCAGCACTCAATCACCGACATGATGTATGTTGACCTCACCGCAGGTGTGGGTCCGCTGTGGAGCACATGGGGCGCCGTTGACGTGAACGCGTCATTCGACTGGTCGTTCAACATCAAGGGAATCTGGAACTGGTTCGTTGGCCCGACAGCCGGTGTCGGCTTCGGCTACGGCACTGCCTACAGGTACTACAGCAACAGCCCCTACTACAACTCCCCCTACTATGACGGACCGTACATGCCATTCCGTCTCAACGTCGGCGGCCAGATAGGCTTTGAATGGCAGTTCAACATCCCGTTGAACCTCACCGTAGACTGGCGTCCCACAGTGAACGTGATGAGCTTCACCAACCCTTACTACAAGCATTGGACAGGGCTCTACAACTTCGGCGTGGGCTTGCGCTACAGGTTCCACTAACAGATGGTTCGGGAACATCCGGACATCAGAAACACAAAACTCTGTTGGCATCAGGAAAACTGCTGTCAACAGAGTTTTTCTTGCAAAATACCAAAACCAAACATCACAGCCTTGTATAGAAAAATAACATCGCTTTTTCTGCTCGCCCTCGTGGCGGCGGCAGGCTCCGTAAGCGCACAGCCCCGCGCCATCGGCGGACGTTTCGGCTACAACATCGAGCTGACATACCAGCACAGCCTGCGCAACAACATGCTTGAGGTGGACCTCGGCGTAACGCCTTTCATCACCCACAGGATTGTAAACAAGGCCACCGGCAACGAACTATACCACTACGGACGCGTGCAGGCCGTGGCCGCCTACGACTGGCTGCACGGACTGAACCACGGATTCAACTGGTATATCGGCGTGGCCGCAGGAATATCGTACGGCTATGGCGAATACTACGACATCATGGGTTACAGCCGCTTCGGAGTGCCTGTGGGCGCGCAGCTCGGAATAGAATACCCCTTCAAAATCCCCTTCAACCTGAGCGCCGACTGGCGACCCATGATCAACGTGTTCGGACTGCGCCAGGGAAACCTCTACACCAACCTTCTTAACATAGCGATAGGTGTGAAATACCGCTTCTAATCTGTTTTGCAATGAGTTATTTTGTAGATACGCATTCACACCTCTATCGCGAGTATTACCCTGACGACTTGGAGTCGGTGATACGGAGGGCGGTTGACGCAAACGTCCGGAAAATCATACTCGCCGGCGTGGATCAACAAACACCAGCGCTCATCGCCGAGGCCGCCGGCCTCTTCCCGGAAAACATCTACGGACTTGTGGGGCTCCACCCCTCTGACGTCAGGGAAGACTATGAGACAGTTCTCGATGAACTGAAAAACCATTTTGAAGACCGGAACATAGTGGGGGTCGGAGAGATAGGCCTTGACTATTACCACGACCGCGACTTTGAGAAGGAGCAGCAGATTGTGTTCAAAAGGCAGTTGGACTGGGCCTGCGAGATGCAGCTGCCCCTGTCGCTTCACATTCGCAACGCATACTCCGAGGCAATACCCATCCTGAACCAGTACAAAACAGGCTCGCTCACCGGCGTGCTGCACTGTTTCTCAGGCGGCATTCAGGAAGCCGAGTGGGCCGCGCAGCACGGTTTCGCAATAGGCGTGGGCGGCATTGTTACGTTCAAGAACAGCAAATTACAGGAGATTGTTGTAAAAACAGGCCTGGACAACATAGTTTTGGAGACAGACGCACCGTATCTCGCCCCAACGCCGCATCGCGGCACCACAAATGAAAGCGGATATATCCCCCTCATCGCACAGAAAATCGCCGAACTGCTCGGCGTTCCGGTAAGGACAGTGATGGAGAAAACCACCGAAAACGCCCTCCGCATCTTCTCAAAAATAAAATAGAAACAAATTTCGCCAAAAATGATAGACTCAAAGATATTCACGCCTTGTCAGATAGGACCTGTAACACTGAAAAACAGAACCATACGCTCCGCCGCGTTTGAAAACATGGCGCACGGCAACCGTCCTACCGAGGAACTTTTCAACTACCACACCGCCGTTGCGCGCGGCGGCATCGGAATGACCACCGTGGCATACGCCTCGGTGAGCCGCAGCGGACTCTCGTTCGACGGACAGCTGTGGCTTCGCGAAGAGATCGTGCCGGAACTCAAGAAGCTGACGGACGCCATCCACGCGGAAGGCGCGAAAGCCTCGATACAGATAGGGCACTGCGGTAACATGACACACCGCGCCACCTGCGGACAGAAGCCTTTCTCGCCGTCTGGAAGGTTCAACCTCTATTCCCCTACATTCACCAAGAAGATGTCGAAACAGGACATCGCCATGATAGAGGAGGATTTCGGCAAGGCCGTCGACCTGTGCCGCCGCGCCGGCTTCGACTGCATTGAGGTACATGCCGGGCACGGCTACCTCATAAGCCAGTTCCTGTCGCCATATACCAACCACCGCAAAGACGAATACGGCGGCACCCTCGAGAACAGAATGCGCTTCATGCGCGAGGTAATAACCAAGGTGATGAAGGAAGCCAAAGACGACATGGCCGTGGTTGTGAAAACCAACATGTACGACGGTTTCCGCAGCGGTATGCAGGTTGACGAGTGCATACAGGTGGCGCAAGAGCTGGAGAGACTCGGCGTGCACGCGTTGGTGCTCACCGCAGGCTTCGTCAGCAAGGCTCCTATGGAGGTCATGCGCGGCGCGATGCCCCTTAAAACCCTCGCCCACTACATGGACATGAAAAAGTTCTGGTGGCTGAAGCTCGGACTGCACATCGGCGGACGCATCGTCATCCCTACAGTGCCTTACAAGGACGCTTACTTCTATGAAACCGCAATGCGCTTCCGAAAAGCCGTCAACATGCCGCTCATCTACGTCGGCGGGATGGTTGACAGGAAAGACATGGAGATGGTGCTCGACTCCGGGTTCACTGCCTTCCAGATGGCCCGCGCACTCGTGCACGACACAGACTTCGTGAACAAACTACATTCGGGAGAGGTCGAGCGCAGCGGTTGCAAGCATTCCAATTACTGCATCGGACGAATGTACACGCTCGACATGAAATGCCACCAGTGTATGAAAGGCGAACTTCCCGGCAGCCTTCAGAGGGAAATAGAAAAGGCTGAAAGAAAGATAGAGAAGAACATGTAATCCCACAAAAAAAGCGACCTTCATGCGGGTCGCTTTTTTTTGTATTGAAAAAATCTTTTGTATTTTTCTTTTTTGTATTTTTGCAGTCGGTTTATTGGAATAATGTATAAATAAAATTCTATAGAAATGAGAAAATTTACACTTTTGGCATCTTTGCTGATGTTCGTCATGCTGGGCTTCGCAACCGGCGTGATTCCCGTGGAGGATGCTATGAAAGCATCCAAGAACTTCCTCGTTGAAAGAGTAGGCTTCACAAAAGCCAGCCAGATGGACATCGTCCTTGTAAACACCGAATACTCGGAAGAGGGCATTCCTGTAACCTACCGTTTCCAAGTCGGCGACAAAGGCTTCATGATTGTCTCGGCAACGGAGCTCGCGAACCCCGTCCTCGCCTACTCATTGGAGAGCAATTTCGAGAAAGGAACCGGTGCCGATCTCTATAACGAACAGTACAAGAGAGACTTGTCGAGTCTTGTCCGCAATCCTGAGGGAGCCCTCACGATACGCAACTCATGGGACCGCTACCTCGCCGCCGACTTCCAGCCTATGGTTTCAAGAAGCAACCCGTGCGTTGAACCGCTCGTTACAACTCGCTGGACACAAGAGAAGTACTATAACACCATGTGCCCCTACAACCCGCGCAACTCGTACAACGACGACTTCCACACCCCTGTGGGATGCGTGGCCCTGACGATGGCAAACATACTCTTCTACTACCGCTTCCCTGAAAGCGGATACGGCATGGCCTCATACATCCCCCACGAATACGACACCAACAACCAGGTGACATACACCTACCCCATGCAGACCGTGAACTACTCACAGGCCACTTACAACTACGACGCCATGGCCAACCGCCTCGAAAGCTATGACGGTGAACTCGCAAAGCTTATTTACCACTGCGGCGTGGCAACCAGAATGAGCTACGGCTTCGACGGCTCCGGCTCGCAGTCGGAACGCGCGCTGAATGCTCTCATAACCCACTACTTCTTCAACGAATACGCACAGTTCCAAAATTTGTCCGACGTCGCCACCCACGATTCATTGCTTTACAAATGGGTTGACAAAGCAAAGAAAGAGCTCGACAACAGACGTCCTCTCTTCTTCTCGGGCGCGAGCGCAACTGCGGGCGGCCACGCCTGGATTGTTGACGGCTACACAACAATAGGCAACGCCACATACTTCCACGTGAACTGGGGCTGGAACGGTCGGAACAACGGATACTTCCTCATCAACAACCAGAACACATCAAGTTCAGGAAACTTCAATATGGTATACCAAGATGGCACAAGTTCCAACTCAATGATGGTGTCCCTCATGCCCGACTCCTTGTCAATAGTGAAGCCGGCCGAGAGCTTCAGGCGCGTTACAGCAAGCTTCGGAACCATCAGCGACGGTGCCGGCAACATGAAATACGCCAAGGGCTCGAACCGCCAGTGGGTACTCGCCTGCCCCAACGCCACATCCTACACCTTGAGCTTCGACAAACTGAAAGTGAAAGAGGGCGACAAAGTCATCATCTACAACGGCGGCACCACAGCGTCAGGCATTAAGCAGCAGTACAGCGGCAACTACCTCATGGCAGCCTGCAACGACTACTGGCCAATCTCCGGCAGCGTTGAAGCCGACTACGAAGGTCAGCAACTCCCCGCTGCAATCACCGTTAATGCTGACAGCGTGCTTGTTGTCTTCACCTCTACCGAGGACTCTGAGACAGACTTCGGCTTCGTGCTGAGCTACAAGGTGAACAGCTTCAGCAAGAGCGGCTGCACCACACGCGACTACACTGACCAGACCGCAGTTCTCACCGACAAGCCCAACAACGAAATCAGCGACGAGGATTATATTCCTTCAAATGTGTGCGAATATAACCTGAACCTCAGATACACTAACCGCTTCGCTTACATTTTCAACAAGTTCGACCTCAAAGGCGGCGACTTCGTTGACATATACTACTATGCAAACATGCAGGACCGCCAACTCCTCGCCCATTACGACGCCAACAACGTGCCTGCAGCCGGTGTTTACTACACACTCGACATACCCACCGTTTCTCAAGGAGGTATTCCCACAGGTAGAATAAAAGTCCGCTTCGCATCCGACAACGAATACCAGGGCTCAGGCTTTGAGTTCGAGTACTGGGGAGGCAACACAGGGATAAACAACACCGAGAAGTTCTCCGCATCTGTATTTCCAAACCCTGCCGTTTCAGACATCACCGTTGAAATCACCTCCGACGAGGAGCAGACAATCTCCGCCGAGATCGTTGACCTCACAGGCAGGACAGTGTACACAGACCAAATACACCATGCCGGCGGCACACAGAAACACACGATTTCTGTGAACGACTTCGCAAAGGGCGTTTATTTCCTGAACATGAACACCTCGAACGGCAAGAACGTACAGAAATTCATCGTGCAATAATCGAGAACAATGTTCTTCAAGAAGAAAGAAAAGGTGTGTGTTCCAGCACACCTTTTTTTTATAGAACAAGTAACCGGTTCTTGTTAAATTCACAAATTTTCAGAAAGTCATGAACAAAAGAACATTATTTACTGTTTTATCGCTTCTCTATATACTTGCCCTTCCCTGCGCAACGGCACAAACAGAGCGCGACTTTGAAACCGACCCCGTGATTCTTGACAGGATAGACCAATGGCAGGACCTCAAATTCGGGCTTATGATGCACTGGGGCATTTACTCCCAATGGGGCGTTGTTGAGTCTTGGTCAATATGCAACGAGCCATGGATAGACAGGAAGGGCGCCGACTACACCGAGTACAAGGCCGCATACCAGAACCTCAACAAAACCTTTAACCCCGTGAAGTTCGACCCCGACTCGTGGGCCGCGCTCGCCAAAGAGGCAGGAATGAAATATTTCGTGTTCACCACTAAACACCACGACGGATTCTGCATGTTCGACACAAAGGAAACCGACTATTCGGTTACCGGGAAAGAGTGTCCGTTTTCCACTAACCCTAAAGCCGACATCACGGGTGAACTCGTAAACTCGTTCAGAAAGCAAGGTCTGTGGACTGGCCTCTATTTCTCTAAACCCGACTGGCACTGCGACGACTACTGGGCACATGAATGGGCCACACCCGACAGGAACGTGAACTATGACCCTGAAAAACATCCTGAAAGGTGGGAAAAATACTGCGATTTCACGAGAAAGCAGCTTGCCGAGATCACGCACAACTACGGCGACATCGACATACTTTGGCTTGACGGCGGCTGGGTGCGCCCGGAATGGAGCGTTGACGAGGAGGTGAGGGACTGGCTCGGCTGCCAGGGCTGGATCCAGGACATAGACATGAAACGCGTTGCCGACAACGCACGCGCAGGCAACCCCGACCTTATAATCGTTGACAGGAGCGTGCACGGAAAATACGAGAACTACAGGACTCCGGAACAGGAGGTTCCCGACACACTTCTGCCATATCCCTGGGAGACCTGCATGTCGATGGGCGACTCATGGTCATACGTGGCCACCGACAACTACAAGTCGTCGCACAGACTCGTGCACCTGCTCGCCGACATCGTCGCAAAAGGAGGCAATTTCCTGCTCAACGTGGGACCGTCGCCGGAAGGCGAGCTGCCCAAGGAGGCCGTGGAACGCCTTCATGACATGGGACAGTGGCTGAAAACCAACGGCAAGGCAATCTATGGAACCCGCCCACTCTATCCCTACTCATGCAAGAACATCAGGTTCACTCAGTCGAAAACCGGGGAAAGCCACGCCATAATTCTGCTCCCGGAAGAGGGGGAGTCCTCTTCCACAACATTTTCATTCAGCGGCATAAAAAACAACGTCAAAAAATCCAAACTGCAGATTCTCGGTTTCAAGGAGAAGGCAACACTGACAAAAAAAGGCGGCGAATATTTTGTAACTGTTCCCAACAATGTGATAAAGAACGCCAAGTACGCCATAGTGGTAGTCTTTTAGCAACCTTTGCAACAGCATACCGGCATCAGAAACATCTTCATTTAAAACAACAATCTTCCGCCTCAGACAGACGTCTTTGGCGGAAGATTGCTTATATACTTGCGACGTTTGTTATCTTACAAGTTGTTTGAACCTGTCGGAATGGCGGTAACGCTTGAACTCAGCGTCTCTTTTGGCGGTTTTCTTGTAACCCGAATCCTTGCTGATGGCGTCCTCGAGATTGCTGTAAACACCTTCCTCGTTCTTCATCCTCGCTGAAAGAACGGCCTTCAGATAGGCAGTCTTGGCGTCAACATTCTGGATGCAGTCGAGAGTGTTCTTGGCGGCGTTGTAGTCCTTCTGCAACAACTGGAGAAGCGCGGTGTTGTAGTCGCAGCTGTTGTTCCCGATAAGTTGGTAGGCTTTGGAGTAGTCGCCGTTCAGGATGCTGAGCGAGCCGGTGTTGTAGTTCTGGTTCACAGGCTGAACCGACGCGTTGGCGGAAGCCTCGAAGTTCGACTTGGCTGCGGCAAGGTCGCCCTGCAAATAGTCTGCTATTGCCATGTTGTTGAGTATTATCCCGTTGTTCGGGGAAAGGGCTTCGGCCTTTCGGAGCTGGCTGAGTGCCTCCTCAAGGTCGGCTTTGTTACCGTTCTTGTAATATTCGTTCAGTTTGATGGCGGCGAGGTTGTTGTATGCGCGCCAGTCACCCTCGGTGTTCCTTGAGGTTGTAAGACTATTGTAGATGTTCTCCTTCGTCTCCAAGTCGTCGGCCACAGAAGCCGCGTAAAGACGCTCGTTCACAGAGAAGTCTGCCGGGTTTTTCTGCACAAGCCTGATCAGCTCGGTGTCGGAATAGGTGTCGTGTTTCTTGCAAATCATCTGTATCTCGGCGCGGCGCAGCGGAGGAAGTATCGCGTCGGCGATCTCAGGGTAGATATCGGTCATCTCACGAATCTTCTGTTCGCGCATGGCGTTGTTCGACTGCGAACGCACCACATTGAGAATCTGGTTCTTCTGGGCTATTCTCGACTTCTCGACCGCTGCCTCGAAACCGTCCCAGTCTTCGCCGTTGGCATTGTTCACATACTGGAACACAGGCTTCTGAAGATCCTTGAGCTTTATGTTGTTGCGCTTCGCGAAGTCCTTGAGGTAGGTGTTGTACTTGTCGTTGAACCAGTTCTTCCCGACCTGGAAACGGCGCTCTGAAAGTCCCTGGTTGTTGCTCTCCTCGCCTTCGGGAGAAGCCCAGCCGGAAATCACCACGCGGTCTATTATGTAATCGTTGTTCATGAAGTCGGTGAACGCCTTTATGGAGTCCTTCGCTGCATTGGTCTTGTTGTTGGGGTTGTTCCAGTTCATGTTCGCGCTGTTGAGGTCGAAGTATATCGTGGCTGTCCTGCCGATGAACTCCGCCTTGTAGTTGTGAGGCGCGTAGAGGAAATGGGTGCCGTTGCCGGCCGTCTCCGACAAAGTCGGGGTCAGATTGGCGCGTGAAGAGGTGTTGCTGATGCCCTCGCCAAGGTTTTTGTCAGGGAACACATGGGACTTCTTCTTCAGCGATGCCGTCGCTCCGCTCAGGATCTCGGCGGTCTCATAGCTCTCGTCGAACTTGAAAGTGCCGGTCTGCGTGAAACTGCCGCCGTTCTTGTAGCTGATGGTTGTGCCTTCGCCCTTGGCCTTCTCGCCCTTGAGCGTAATGGTGGCGAACGGAGGTGTGATCTTCTGACCGTCGACCGACAATGACGGCGTGAATGTCATGGTGGCCTTCTTCTTCATGTACTTCGGGGGTATGGTGCCCTTAATGGTGTACGACACCTCGCCGCCTTTGTTCTCCAAATCCGGATTGTCAAGGGTGACGGAAACTTCAGGGTACTTCTTTATCATTTTCCCCAGTCCGCAACTGTTCATCGTAATAATCATTACGAGAGACATACTCAATACAAAAAGTTTCTTCATATAGCTGATGATTTTGATAATATTTCCTCCTTTATTATGAAACGCAAAATTACAAAAATATTGCACATTTCCGACAAACACACTCAAACGTCTTTTTGTCCGTTTTTTGTCAAAATCTTGCGATTATTTTCAATTTTGGCAAATTTTTTGCATGAAAAAATGGCGTTTTTCCTTCTTGTATGAAAAAACGCTTATAGTTTTTAGATAAAACATTGAGAATAAAAAAGATATGAAAGAACAAGAAGAGGATTTGATTCAAAATGAAAATGTTCCTGAAGAAGACAAGCAGGATAATTTGGAGCAAAAATCTGACAATTTGACCGATAAGGAAGATAATTCTGACAAAAAAAACGGCATATTCTCGAAGAAGAAAAACAAGGAAGCCGCAAGAATAAAGGAACTGGAAGCCGAAATTGAAGGTTTGAAAACCGAAAAGGCGGAGCTGAACGACCGCTTCCTGCGCCTTTTCTCAGAGTTCGACAATTACAAGAAAAGAGTAAGCAAGGAAAAACTCGACCTTATCTCCACCGCCTCGGAAAAAGTCATTGTCAGTGTCCTTCCTGTTGTTGACGATTTCGAGAGGGCCATCACCGCCAATGAAAAAGTTGAGGACATTAATTCCGTGAAAGAGGGCTTTGAATTGATTTACAACAAACTGATACAGACCCTCAAACATTTCGACGTTGAGGAAATCAAGGCCAAAGGCGAGGTTTTCAACACCGACTTCCACGAGGCCGTAACGCACTTTCCGGCACAGAACGAGGAGGAGAAAGGAAAGGTTATAGACGTCACCCAGAAAGGTTACAAACTGAAAGACAAGGTGATACGGTACGCCAAAGTTGTTGTCGGGCAGTAACAGGAGGATTTGAGCATGGAAAAGAGAGACTACTACGAAGTTTTAGGCGTTGAGAAAGGCGCCTCGGCCGACGAGATCAAGAAGGCCTACCGCAAAATGGCGATGAAATACCATCCCGACAGGAATCCGGGCGACAAACAGGCCGAGGAGAAATTCAAGGAGGCCGCCGAAGCATACGATGTTCTGAGCAATCCCGAGAAGAAAGAGCGCTACGACCGCTTCGGCCATGCCGGAATGGGCAACCAGGCATCAGATTTCTCAGGCGTGGATCTTGGCGACATAATCAATCATTTCGCCGATATTTTTGGTGGTGGATTCGGAGGTTTCAGCGGATTTAGCGGATTTGGAGGCCATCAGGCCCAACGCAGAGTGCCGCGCGGCGGCGACAGGCGCATCCCCGTGGAACTCACGCTCGAAGAGGTTGCAGTGACAACTGAAAAGAAGTACAAAGTCCACAAATTGGTTACCTGCCCGCATTGCAACGGCGAGGGCACCAAGAACCCTAAAAGCGTCTCCACATGCCCCGACTGTAACGGAAGCGGACATGTGGTACGGCAGCAGAGGAGCGTGTTCGGATACATACAGCAGACAGCAGTGTGCCAGAAATGCCACGGAACAGGCGAGATTATAAAGGAACCCTGCCCGCACTGCCACGGCGAAGGCGTGGTGGAGGGCGAGGAGATCATAAACATCACCATCCCCGCCGGCGTCGACAACGGAATGCAGATGACACTCAGCGGCAAGGGCGACGCAGCCCGCAAAGGCGGCATTAACGGCGACCTGCTTGTGCATTTCAAGATCAAAGACCATGAAATCTTTGAACGTGATGGCAACAATTTGTATCTCAACTACTATATCAGTTTTCCGCAAGCTGCTCTTGGCGCTTCAGTTGAGATTCCCACACTCACCGGAAAGGCAAAGATAAAGATAGCCGCCGGAACTCAAAGCGGACAAATCCTGCGCCTGCAAAGCAAGGGATTGCCACAAGTGAACTCCCGCATAGTGGGCGACCTCATAGTAAACGTGAACGTCTGGACTCCGAAAAACCTTACCAAAGAGGAGAAAGAAATTCTTGATAAGCTCAGCACTCACGAGAACTTTGTCCCCAAGCCGGGAAAGAACGAAAAAAGCGTGTTCTCGCGCGTAAGACAATTTTTCAGGTAAGGCGGCCACAAAAAGGAATTGTTTCATCCAGTGTTCCGGGTTGGGTTTTCGGTAAACTTTATAGTCGCGCGAAAATAGCTTTTGTCTTTATATTCACAATCATAGTCTCTTTTTCAGACAGACCGATCGTATTATAATTTACCGCTTCAAACAAAAAGCTAAAACACAAAGCGTCCAAGATCAGTGTCGAAACGCGCAGTGCGCTCATACCCGCATTGTTCCAGAACATTGACAGCCTCGTCAACGAAAAGCGAAAGTTCTTCAGCCCTGTGGGCGTCGCTGTTCGCCACAACCGGTATGTCAAGCCTGCGCGCTTCAGTCAACATATACATTGAAGGGTAAAATGAGTTACAGCGCTTTTTGTAAAGCCCACGAGTATTTATCTCCATCACCACGTTATGCCTTTTGATAAGTTGCAACGCCTTGTCAGCCAATATTTTGTACCACAACTCATCTTCGGTGAAGAATCTATCTCCGTTATGCATCTTGATTTTGTCAACATGCGCGATAATATCCATCTTCTCAGTCTCCAGCATCTCGAATGTCTGCTCCCAAAACGTTGTTACAGCCCTTTTAATGTCATTATTGAAAAGTTTCAACAAGCCCTCGTCATAAGTTTCCCTTTTTGAACCGTCAATAAACCAAAGTTCATCACCATTATGCGGCTTTACAAGATGCACACCTCCTATTATATAATCCAACTTGTTGTCAGACTGAAGTTTTGAAAACTGATAAGTTATTCCCGGCACAAAGTCGCACTCCAACGACTTGAGGAGCTTGACATTCGTTTCTGACTGCAAACTGTCAATTTCATTGCAATATTTCGGAAGGTCTTCCACAGATATGGCAAACCTGTTGTCGAAAGGCACGGGTGCGTGGGATGAGAAGCCAAGCTGCCGCAGCCCGAGTCTTTCGGCTTCCTCGACGTGCTGTAATAAAGTGCACTTCCCGTCGCAGTACAGACTGTGTGTATGGTAATTCGCTTTGAAAAAATCTATCATCACTCTTCAAATTCAGAAATTCCGTCAAAAATATCCAACATCTTGTCGCTGTAGCCCGAATGTGCCTTATTATAGTAGTTGCTCAGGAAAACAATTACAACATCGTCGGAAGGCCGGTAAAGGAAGAGATGCTGGAAGCCGTTCCACAAACCGCCGTGATAGACAATTTTGCCGTGTTTAGGACTTTCCTCTATGCGGAGGCCGTAGCCATAGATGCTTTGCGGCAAATCACCGCTGCATAGTTGGTTCTCACGCGAGGAAGCAAATTCCACCCATTCCTTGGGAAGAACTTTGTAATCAATAAAATAGGCATTCGCCCAACGGAGGAGGTCGCCTAAATTGGAATAAACACCCTTGTCGCCGAGTACGCCGTTCATCCTGTCGTACTTTGCGAATTTGAGTCCTCCCTTATGACCGTAAGCCACCTTGCCGGCGAATCTTTGCAGCGGTTTCGCGTCAGAAGTCTCACTGTCAGGGGCAACAGGCGGGACCTTTCGTCCGGTTGCCTGGTCAATGCCCACTATTTCAGTGAAGAAATATGTGTTTTTCATGCCTGCCGGCTCGAAGATGTTCTCTCGCACATACTGTTCGAAAGGCATTCCCGACACATCTTCAACCAATTGCGCCAGGATTGCATAGTTCGTGTTCACATACTCGAAGCGGGCACCTACGGGGAACGTGCGCTTGAACCTGTTTCGCACAATCACATCGATAAGCTGCTTGTTGTCGATGAAGGCAGTTGAACCGAAAAGAGTGTATTTGAACTTGAAATATTCGGGTATTCCGGACGTGTGGTTCAGGAGATTCCTGACCGTTACATCTTTGTAAGGGAGGTTTGGAAAATACCGGGTTATGGTGTCGTCAAGGTCTATTTTTCCTTGCCGGCACAAGTTCAGCACTGCGGCTGCCGTGAACTGTTTCGACACCGACGCCAGGTCGAAGAGTGTTGAGTCGGTGATTCTGTTCTCTTCGGCGACGTTCCACTTCGGTGGCTCGGCGGTCAGCCTTCTCTCACCGTAGGAATGCAGCACCAATACTGTGTCCCTGACGGCGACGAGCAGGGATCCGTTCAGCTTGTTCGACATCTCGTTGGCCAAAAACTCAAGTCCCTCAATGTCGTACCTTTCCCTCAACGACTCAACAAGCATTCTCCGGATCTCCTCGTCCGAAGTTTTGTATGGCACAGTGTCGGCCTTCAGCGTGAAGAATGTTATGAAAAAGGTCAGGAAGAGCGGTATATGCCTGGAGAGACGCATACTTTAGCTGTTCATCAGGCTGAGGAATTCCTTGTTGTCTTTCGTGTCCTGCATGTTGCCTATCACGAGGTTCATAGCCTCAACGGTGGTCATGTCGGCAATATGGTTGCGGAGAATCCACACTTTCTGGAGGGTTGCGGCGTCCTGGAGGAGGTCGTCGCGGCGGGTGCTGGAGGCCACGATGTCAACGGCTGGGTAGATTCGTTTGTTGGAGAGCTTGCGGTCGAGCTGGAGCTCCATGTTGCCGGTGCCCTTGAACTCCTCGAAGATGACCTCGTCCATGCGTGAGCCTGTGTCGATAAGGGCCGTGGAGATGATGGTGAGCGAGCCGCCGTTCTCGACGTTGCGCGCCGCGCCGAAGAACCTCTTCGGCTTCTGGAGGGCGTTGGCCTCGACACCGCCGGAAAGCACCTTGCCCGAAGCCGGCGCCATGGTGTTGAAAGCCCGCGCCAGACGGGTTATCGAGTCGAGGAGTATGCACACGTCATGCCCGCATTCAACCATTCTCTTGGCCTTGTCGAGCACCATGTTTGCAATTTTCACATGCCGCTCGGCCGGCTCGTCGAAAGTTGACGAAATCACCTCGGCGTTCACGCTTCTCTGCATGTCGGTAACCTCCTCAGGCCTCTCGTCAATCAACAGTATTATGAGATATATTTCCGGATGGTTGTACGCTATTGCATTGGCTAAATCTTTGAGCAGCACCGTCTTACCGGTTTTTGGCTGGGCAACTATCAAGCCGCGCTGGCCCTTGCCTATCGGGGCGAAAAGGTCTATTATCCTTGTAGAAAGCTTGCATCCGGGATGCGACGTTATGTCAATCTTCTCGTCCGGGAACATCGGCGTGAGATAGTCGAACGGGATTCTGTCCCTGATATCTTCAGGCAGGCAGCCGTTTATCTTCTCTATTTTCGTCAGGGGAAAATATTTCTCTCCGGGTTTGGGAGGACGTATCGCCCCATAGACGGTATCTCCGTTTTTAAGTCCGAAGAGCTTTATCTGCGACATGGAGACGTATATGTCGTCGGGCGACGAAAGGTAGTTGTAGTCCGACGACCTCAGGAAGCCGCAATTCTCGCTTGTTATCTCAAGCACGCCCTCAGCCATCACAGTCCCGTCGTACTGCGGGTTTGCGAGATAGTTGGCCGCAGGGGCATTCACCTCGTCATGCTTACGGTCATGTGCATTGTCCTCCGCCACATATTGTGCAGCGCCTTGGGCACCGGTCTCGTCAGTTTTCTCAGACTTCCGTGGCTTCTTAACCTCAGCGGCGCTGTCGGCAGCGGCTTTGGCTACGGTCTCGGATTTCCTTGGTCTTCCGCGCTTTCTCTTCTGCTCCACGGGAACTTTTGCCTGCTCCACGGGCTGGTCGAAAAGTGATATTTGTTGGTTTTCAGCGGACGCAGACGTTTCGTTAGATGCTTCCGGGCTTGCAACTGCATTCTCATCCACTTTTTCGTTTAGCTTTGTTCTTGTGCGGCGGCGGACAACGGTTTTTTCAGCTTGTTCGGCCGCATTCTCATGCATACGAAGCTGCTCATCGGCAACGGGCTGCTTCTCTGTCGCTGCGGCATTTCCTGCCGGCGACTCTAAATTCTGGACAGCCGGCTCCATATCCGGGTTCACGGTTCTTTTCTTTCTGTTGGTGGTGGAGAAAAGAGGTGTTTCCTTCTTCTTCGTTACTTTGGCTTTCTCCTTCATTTTGAGTTCGTTGGAAGTGGCAACGAGATTCTCTGTTCCTCGTGAAACTCTTCTTCTTTTAGGTTTGGGCTCTGTGGATTCTGACATATTTTATCTTAGATTTTTATAAGTTTGTGGAATTTTCAAAACGACGACATTGATTAGTGAGACGTCCGCGAAAAGCTGACGGCATCGCCGTTTTCACCGTTCCTTTACGGCGGCGCAAAGATAGTATTATTTTGGAGATTTCAAACAGAAAAACAAAATTTTTGGAATCTGATTATTTTTTACTTCACTTCACCTGTTTTGGCAAAAAAAAAGAGGCGCAGAAAACGCGCCCCTTGTGTGTTCCAGCTGGGATTCGAACCCAGGACCCCATCCTTAAAAGGGATGTGCTCTACCTGCTGAGCTACTGAAACTCCCTTCAAATTGAGGTTGCAAAGATACATTTTTTTTCTTTAAATCCGAATCATAACTGAATTTATTGGTTGAGTCTTATAACATATTGTATCTCTGATATTTATATCGATTGTTATTCGGGAGAGAGAAGATAAAGGATGTCATCTGCGGTTGCTTTGCTGAAGAATCTGCACAAATCTGTACCTGAAATCACTCGTTCTATGGCATTCTTTTCGTGCGCCGTGCCTACAAGTTTTTCCGCGAGAATGTCAGGACTCTCCACCCCGAAAAAATCACCGTAAAAACGGACATCTTCTATCCTTCCGTCTTTCACATCGACCGTCGACTGGATAATTCCTCCCTGTGTCTTGACCTTTCTTTCGAACCCGTACTTGGGGGAGTTTCCGAAATTCCACTCCCAAGTGGAGTATTTGGTCTGCGCAAGCAGCTCTATTACCGCCTTTTCCTCATGTGTGAAATCCTTATGCCAGACGTTCGCGCCGGCGGTGGCTAAACATTCTGTCAGAAAACGCTTGAATTCGGATATGTCCATAGGCTCCTTGATATAATCGGATATGTTTGCGACACGTTTCCTGACAGATTTCACCGCTTTGTCGGAGAACTTGTCGGGGTCGGCCTTGAGGGCAGCGGCTATGTTTTCCTGCACGGAGGAGAAGAGAAGCGTTCCATGCTCGAGGACCCTGTTCCTGTAGTAGGCCATGGCGTTGCCGGATATTTTCCGCCCTTCCACCACGATGTCGTTCCTGCCGGAGAACTCGGCGGGGACACCCAATTTGTGAAGGGTGTCTATTATCGGCTCGAGAAATCCCGAAAAGTCGATCTCCTCGTCTTTTTCATCCCTGTTCCTGATGAATGTGAAGTTGAGATTGCCCATGTCATGGAACACGGCGCCGCCGCCCGTAAGCCTCCTCACCACTTTCACGTCGCGGCTCTCAACATACTCTGTGTTGATTTCAGCCAATGTGTTCTGATGACGACCCACCACTATTGTGTTGCTGTTCTGCCAGAGCATTATTATCTCTTCATCGGTATGCTGGAGCAGGTATTCCTCGGCGGCGAGGTTGAAATACGGGGATGTTGTGTCCGGCGTGATTAGTCTTATTCCTTCTTGCATGTCGTTACTTCTTTCCTGACAACAGTTTCTGGATTTCATTAAGTTTCATGAGGGCCTCCACAGGTGTCAGTGAGTTTATGTCGAGGTCCATGATGATGTCCTTCACATCCAAAAGTAGCGGATCGTCGAGGGCTATGAAACTGAGCTGGTAGCTATCGGCGGCGTTGTTCTTGATCTTGGCGTTTCCCGAACGGTTTTCCTCGAGCTGACGGAGTATCTTCTCGGCGCGGCGTATCACCGGGGCGGGCATCCCGGCCATTTTCGCCACGTGGATGCCAAAGCTGTGCTCGCTGCCGCCTTTCTGCAGTTTCCTGAGAAAGAACACCTTGTTTTTCAACTCCTTGACCGACACATGGTAGTTTTTTATGCGGGGAAACTGCGAGGCCATGTCGTTCAGCTCGTGATAATGGGTGGCGAACAGCACCTTCGCCCTGTGGTTGGGGTTTTCATGAAGGTATTCGGTTATCGACCACGCTATGGATATTCCGTCGTAGGTGCTTGTCCCCCGCCCTATCTCGTCAAGGAGCACCAGGCTGTTGTCGGTAACGTTGTTCAGGATGTTGGCCGTCTCGTTCATCTCCACCATGAATGTTGACTCTCCTGTGGATATGTTGTCGGAGGCGCCCACGCGGGTGAATATCTTGTCCGTTATCCCGATGCTGCAGCTCTCCGCAGGCACATAGCAGCCCATCTGAGCCATCAGGGTTATGAGCGCGGTCTGGCGCAGGAGCGCAGATTTTCCCGACATGTTCGGGCCGGTTATCACTATTATCTGCTGGCTCTTGTTGTCAAGGTAGACGTCGTTGGGAATGTATGGCTCCTCGGGCGGAAGCTGCCTCTCAATCACAGGGTGCCGCCCCGACTTGATGTCTATCACCCCGTCGGTCGTTATTGTCGGTCTCGAGTAGTTGTAGGCGGCAGCGCAGTGCGCGAAAGTCCTGAGTACGTCTATCCTTGCAGTGACCCTGGCGTTGTTCTGTATCACCGGTATATAGTCGGAAAGACTGAGTACCAACTCGTTATAAAGTCGTGTCTCAATTTCGAGAATCTTGTCCTGAGCGCTGAGTATCTTTGTCTCCAACGCCTTCAGCTCCTCGGTAATGTATCGCTCGCTGCCGGTGAGTGTCTGCTTCCTTACCCACTCCTGCGGGACTTTCGACTTGTAGGTGTTTGTTACCTCAAGATAGTAGCCGAACACATTGTTGAATCCAATCTTCAGCGACTGTATGCCCGTTTTTTCCGCTTCGCGGCTCTGTATCTCCGAGAGTATCCCCCTGCTGTTCGCGGCTATGTCGAAGAGTTCGTCAAGCTCCTTGTCCACATTCTTGTTGAAGACGCCCCCCTTACTCGGCACCACGGGCGCGTCGCTCCTGATTTCCTTTTCAATTCTCTGGCACACGCCGGTGCAGGGATTAAGTTGCTCCGCCAGTCCCGACAAAGTGGGGTTGTCTGTCTTTTCAAACAGCTTCTTGAGTTTAGAGACTCCTCGCAGCGACGCGGCGAGTTGAATCAGTTCCCTCGGGTTTATCTTCCCCACGGCTATCTTCGACACCAGCCTCTCAAGATCGCCCATCGTCTTGAGAATCCCGGCAAGCTCGCCCTCAAAATGGGTGTTTTCCGTAAGGAATCCCACAGCTGAGAGACGCTCCTCGATGAGCGACTTCTGCTTCAACGGCATGAGTATCCACTTCCGCAGCAGGCGCGACCCCATAGGAGTCAAGGTCTCGTCGAGGATCTGCAGCAGCGTGATGGCATTGTCGTTAGGAGTGCTTGTGAGTTCAAGGTTCCTTATTGTGAACTTGTCGAGCCACACGTAGAGGTCTTCCTCAATCCTGCTTACCTTGGTGATATGCTGGAGGTTGTGGTTCTGCGTTTCGTGTATGTAGTGCAGCGCGGCGCCGGCGGCTATTATCGCCGACTTCAGTTCTTCCACCCCGAAGCCCTTCAACGAGTTTGTCTGAAACTGTCCGGTGAGCGCCTCGTTTGCATATTCAGGGGTGAAAACCCAGTCGTCGAGCTGCGTTAACAGTGCCTTCTCCCCGAACCTCTCGCCGAACGACCTGGTTTTCCCGCGTTGGATGACCACCTCCGACGGCTTGAAGTTCTGGAAAAGCTTGTCTATGTAGTCGTCGTGACCCTCGGCAATGTAGAATTCTCCGGTGGATATGTCAAGGAATGCGATGCCCGACACCTTGTCGGTCAAGTGGATAGCAGCCAGATAGTTGTTCTCTTTCTGCTCAAGCACCTTGTCGTTTACCGACACCCCGGGGGTTACAAGCTCCGTGATCCCTCTTTTTACAAGGGTCTTGGCGAGCTTGGGATCTTCAAGCTGCTCGCATATCGCCACGCGCTGCCCTGCCCTGACAAGCTTTGGAAGATAGGTGTCGAGCGCGTGGTAAGGAAACCCGGCAAGCTCGGTCTGCTTGTCGTTCTTCCCGTGCTTTGTCAGTATTATGCCCAATATCTTGGATGTCCTTACAGCGTCTTCTCCGTATGTCTCGTAGAAGTCGCCCACCCTGAAAAGAAGTATCGCGTCGGGATGCAGCGACTTGAAATGGTTGTACTGTTTCATCAAAGGAGTTAGGGAAGCTTTTTCCATGCCGGTTTTTTTAAGCGCAAAATTACACTTTTCAGACGAGATTTCTCATCTTGTTGTCGTTTTTTATCTCTTTCCTGCCACTTTTATGATTTTTTAACTGTTTTCATGCTTTTAACTGGTTTTTAGGTCGTATTGACTTTCCAAAAATGAAGTCTTGATTTTCGTTTTTCAGGCAGAATGACGTTTTGCATACTAAAGCCGCGACTTTAGAGGAAAACCAAAAAAAAAGACCCGCAGCTCCGAAACTACGTTTTATTGTTTATATTTGCCCTGTATTATATTGATTACAAACATGTTAAAAAGACAAAAGGCCGATTCGGGTTAAAATCAAACATAAGCACAAAAACTTCAGATAACAGCATATTTGTGTCAGAATTATCACAGATTATAGAACATAACTAAATTTACAACAATGATGAAAAAGCTGATTTTGACGCCAAGAAACGACACTGTAACAATCTGTCTGCCGGAAGACTGGGTTGGCAAGCCGCTGGAATGCATCCTCAGGCATCCTGACGAAAAGACGGCATACCCTGAAGATCTGGAGATTGTATCGGAGCTCCGCGAGGAGACAATACTGTACCGCGCCGAAAGGTTTCGGAGAAAAAGAAGCAACAGGAACAAGAGGCTGAGGAAGAGGGAATGACAACGCTGTCAGTGCAGGTTTGCGCCAATCAGGTGCATGAATTCCTGCCGCGTGTTCTCGTTCTTCAGGAAAGCCCCCGTGAACTCCGACGTCGTGGTTACGGAGTTCTGCTTCTGTATGCCGCGCATCGACATGCAGAGATGCTGTGCTTCTATGACTACAGCGACACCAAGCGGGTTCAGAACCTCCTGCAGGCAGTCTTTGACCTGCGATGTGAGGCGCTCCTGCAGCTGCAGCCGCCGCGCAAAACACTCAACAACGCGGGGGATCTTGCTTAACCCGACTATCGTTCCGTTCGGGATGTACCCGATATGCGCCTTCCCGAAGAAGGGCAGCAGGTGGTGCTCGCACATGGAATATATCTCGATGTCCTTCACTACCACTATTTGCTTGTAATCCTCGTGAAACAGGGCGCTCTGCAATATCGCCTTAGGGTCCTGGCGGTAGCCGTGAGTGAGAAAGTCCATCGCCTTCGCAACGCGCATGGGTGTCTTCACCAGGCCCTCCCTGTCGGGATCCTCGCCAAGGCCTATCAATACCTCCCTGTAGTCTTTCGCTAACTTCTCTAACGTCTCTTCTGGAAAAACCGGAACTTGACTCATATCAAATGTCTGTGTTAATTTTTCTTAAAACTCAATGAATATAGATATTGTTTTTTCTTTCCTCCCCCACGGTTGTCTGGTCGCCGTGGCCCGACAATATCACCACATCATCGTCCATTGCAAGTATCTTCTCCCTGACACTCCGCTGCAGAACATCTTCATTGCCCGTTGGCAGGTCGCTCCGGCCCACGCAATGTTCAAAAATCAGATCACCGGTGAACACAATCTTTTCCTTTTCATCATACAAGCAGATGCTTCCGTCGCAATGACCTGGGGTATAAAGAACTGTAAGTGAAGTGTTTCCGAACGCAATCACATCTCCATCCTCGAGTAGTCTTCCTGGCTGCGGCATCTCATCTATAGTCATTCCGAAAGCGATGGCATAAGCATACGATTTGTTGTATATAGGCAATCCTGCGCCGTGCATGTACACAGGAACTCCGAACTCCGCCACGCACCAGGGATTACCGACTATATGATCGACATGCGGATGAGTATTGACTATGTATTTCAGCTTAATCCCCTGGGAAACAACATATTCCTTAAGCCTTTCATCCTCGCCGCGGTTGCAGTTCCCCGGATCCACTATAATGCCCTCGCCGGTCTCGTCCGACAAGACGTAGGTGTTCACCATTATAGGGTTGAATCTGAAAATCCTGATGTTCATATTAAGGGTTTTTAACTTCTTTCGGTTTATTATTTCAGACAGGGACGACCGTTTTACCATAGTTTCAGAAGGGTGTTTTTTTGGGGTCGGTTGCGAAAATCTCCTTCACCTTGCGCCCGTTTTCAAAAACGGCACTGTAATAAAGCCTGCCCGCTGGTGTCCAGCACGACCATTTTCCATGCCTGCTCCTGTTCCTGTAGGCTCCCTGGAAATGCTTCACCCCGTTGTCATAATACTCAGTGAAAGAACCTTCAGCGACATCATTAACAAAATTCTGCTCCCTTATTTTCTTGTCGTACATGTTGTAGAAAACCCATTTCCCCTCCTTGAGGTCATTTGAATATTTACCTTTGGAAACAAGATGGCCGTTCTGGGCAAACTCGCTCCACTGGCCGTTTTTCTCGTTGTTGACATATTTTCCGCTCCTCGATTTTTTCCCTGTCTCCTCCCAATAGTAGGTTGAAATTCCGTCAAGGACGCCGGTTTTGTAGTTGTTTTCGTATTTTTTGAAGCCGTTTTCATACCATCCTTCCCAAAATCCGTCCAACTGAGCGTTCTTGAAAGTTCCCTGGTCCTTCACTCTCCCGTTCTCGTAGTAAGAAATCCACTTCCCGTTCTCAAGGTCGTTTTTGAAAAAGCCCTCACGCTGTATTTTCCCGTTTTCGTACCAAGCCTTCCATTCCCCGGAGCGTTTTCCTCTTACATAAACACCTTTGCGCCAAACACTTCCGTTTTCATAGTAATACGTCCAGGCACCTTCCTGCTGTCCTTTTTCAAAGTCGCCCTCGCTGCCGAGCTTGCCGTTCAGGTCATAATACTTCCATCTTCCCTGCTGAAGGTCGTGGAGAAGATCTCCTTCCATCTCCTTTGTGCCGCCGCGGTTCCACCAGCAGGCATAGCCCTCCAACAGTCCATCCTTGTACGTCCCTTCAAAGTATTTTTCACCATTGTCGTAGTATTCTGTCACATGGCCTTCGATTTTGTCGTCAATATATTTCACCTTTTTGTGAAGCTGTCCGTTGGGATGGAAGAACACCCATTCTCCATCGCGCTTCCGGTTCTTGAACTGGCCTGTAGCCTCTTCGCCGCCCGACTCGAACCAGCTTTTGAAAGGTCCGTCAACGGCACTGTACTCCTGTCCGAGCCTGCCATTGTCGTACCACACTTTCCACACACCGGCCTTCTCACCGTCAACATAGTCTCCCTCTGTCCATTTCTTCCCGTTGTTATGATAATAGACCCAGTGCCCCTGCTCCTTGCCTTTCACCATCACTCCTACCGACATGAGCTTGTTGTTGTTCTTCCAATAGTTCCTGACGGTGTCCTGCGCATCGAGCGACAGGGCTGCCAGGATAAAAAACGGGAGAAGGATATGTTTTTTCATTTTCTTTATTTTTTTCTGAAATAGATTTCTATCGGCACGCCCGAGAAGTCCCAATGCTTGCGTATCTGGTTCTCGAGGAATCTTTTGTACGGTTCAATGACATATTGGGGCAGGTTGCAGAAAAACGCGAAGGTCGGGTAAGCCACAGGCAGTTGGGTGACGTATTTTATCCTTATCACCTTGTCTTTGTTCATTGGAGGTGGCGTGTTGGCGATGATGGGCAGCAGTGTGTCGTTGAGCTCCGACGTGGAGATTCTCCTTGAGCGGTTTTTGTACACCTGTATTGCTGTTTCTATCACCTTGTATATGCGCTGTTTCTCCGTTACAGACGTGAAAATTATGGGTACATCTGAAAAAGGGGAGATTTTCTTCCTGACATAAGTTTCGTAATTCTTGTGCGTGTGGGTGTCTTTTTCCACAAGATCCCACTTGTTCATCACAAGCACAACTCCTTTATGGTTTCTCGCCACAAGTCCGAATATGTTAAGATCTTGTGAATCGAAACCCTGCGAGGCGTCTGTCATCACAATGCACACATCGGCGTTCTCTATTGACCTCACCGCCCTCATCACGGAATAGAACTCCAAGTTCTCCTCCACTTTTCTCTTCTTTCTCAATCCTGCAGTGTCAATGAGGTAAAAATCGAAGCCGAAATTCCTGTACCTGGTGAAGTTGGTGTCGCGGGTAGTTCCGGCAAGAGGCGTTACTATGTGCCTGTCTTCACCCAAGAATGCGTTGATGATGGAGGATTTTCCGGCATTGGGCTTGCCAACTATGGCAATGCGGGGCAGGTCGTCGGGAATCTCGTCAGACTCTTTCGAGAAATGAGTCACAACCGCGTCGAGAAGGTCGCCGGTACCGCTTCCCGAGACGGCGGAAATAGGATATACATCTGATATGCCAAGAGAATAAAATTCGGTGTGGTCCAAATAGTTAGACGGACTGTCGATTTTATTGACCGCAAGATAGAAAGGTTTTTTCGACCTGCGGAGTATGCCTGCAATCTCCTCATCAAGCGGTGTAAGGCCCTCGCGCCCGTCGACCATGAAGACTATCACATCCGACTCGTCGATGGCAAGTGCGGCCTGCTTGCGTATTTCCGACTCGAAAATATCGTCGGAGCCGACCACATAGCCTCCCGTGTCGATGACGGAGAATTCAAATCCGTTCCAATGCGACTTCCCGTAATGCCGGTCTCGGGTTACGCCGGCCGTGGAGTCGACAATGGCCTCTCTCGCCTGTATCAGGCGGTTGAAGAAAGTGGATTTGCCGACGTTCGGACGTCCGATTAATGACAATATGTTTCCCATAACAGATTATTCAAAAACAAACCGCAAAGATAAAAAAAAAGCGGAGGCAACCGACATTTACTGCAACAGAAAGCACCATTGCCGCGGCGCAGGCTACCTGCCGATAGTAACCCTCCGGAGGTCGAGCATGTTGATGGGATTGGGATCGAGGCCGCTTACATTCCGGCGCGCGAATCTCACCACCTTGTCGTAATATAGCACCACGAAAGGCGCGTCGCTGACCAACAGGGAGTCCATCATGACATAATATCCGTTCCTTGCCGAATCGTCGGTGCAGGTCTGCGACTTCTCGTACAGCGCATCGAACTTCGGATTTTCGTAATGTGTGTAGTTGGAGCCGTGTGGCTGGAGGTTTTTCGAGTAGAAGAGGGCCATCTGATTCTCGGCGTCAGGATAGTCGCTGATCCAGGAGCCGCGAAAGAAAGGCAGCTGGTAGGCGCGCATCATCTCCCTCTGCTGGGCGGCCTGCGCGATGTCGAGTTTCAGGATTACGCCAATTTTCGAAAGTTCATGCTGTATATACTGACACAAGTCGGCATATTGGGCCGACACAGTAAGCGTTATCTCCGGCAGCCCCGAGCCGTTGGGGTAGCCGGCCTCGACAAGCAGTTGCAAAGCCTTCTCGGGGTTGTAGTCGTATCCTCCGGTGCGCTCCGGGTCGAACGAGGGCAGGCCGCGCGGCACAAACCCGGCAGTTCCGGCATAACCCATGTCGTTGCGCAGGTATTTCATCATCTTCTTTCTGTCGAAACCGTAGTTTATGGCCTTGCGCACTCTCTTGTCAAGCAAAGGGTTGGCTTCTTCCGTGTTTTTCAGGTTGAAGCCAAGATACTCTGTATTCAGGTACGGACCCGTCAGCAGCTGGACTTTGTCGGCATATTCTTCGTTGAGTCTGCCATCCTTAGTGAGAAGCGCGTCCTTGTAGCTCGGGTCAATACCCGACATGAAGTCAAGCGTGCCTTTCATGAATTCCATGAAGACCGACTGTTTGTCAACTATAAAAGACACCGCAACGGCGTCGATATAGGGCAGCCTTCTGCCGGCGGAGTCCCTCTCGAAGTAGTCAGGGTTTTTTCTCATCACCAGTTTCACGCCCTCCTCCCACATCTTGATCTGGAACGGCCCGGTCCCGACCGGATGCTTCCTGAAGTCCTTCCCGTATTTTTCCACCACCTCCTTGGGCACAACAGAGCAGTATTTCATGGCAAGTATTCCGAGGAACGGTGGAAACGGCTCTGTAAGCTCTATTCTCAGCACGGTGTCGTTCAACGCCGTGAAAGAAGGCCTTCCGTCTGCAAGTGTCTTCACCTTCCTGAAAATCCAGGCGCCAGGCGAAGCGGTCTCCTTGTCGAGGATACGCGAAAGGCTGTAAACGAAATCATAAGCGGTGACATAACGCGGGCCGCTGAATCCGGAGAAATCAGTATTATGAAACCGCACATCGTCGCGCAGAATGAAAGTGTACGTCTTCCCGTCTTCCGAGATGGTCCACGACTTTGCGATGGCCGGCACCACCTCGAGGTTCCTGTCGAGGTCAACAAGTCCGTTGAACAGTTGATTGCAGGCCCATATTGCCGACTGTCCGGAGGCGAACGCCGGGTCGAGGCTGGTGATTCCCGCCGACTCGTTGTAGTGGAATATCTGCCTTCCTTCATTCGTGAACCTGCCGCCGCAGGAGTGGAAAGCTGCGGAAAGGACCACACACAAAAAAAAGTATTTCAATTTTCTTATCAACATAGTGTTATGAGAGGGCCTGGTTTATTTTCTTCGATGATTCCAGCAGCGAATTGTACTCTTCGGGAGTTATGTCGATGAAGAAATAGTATATAGGGTTCACATGCTGGCCGTTCTTCAGGACTTCGTAATGGAGATGCGAACCCGACGACATGCCCGTGGAGCCCACGTAGCCCACGAGTTGTCCGCGCTTCACCTTCTGTCCTGGCCGCACAGCGGCTTTCGACATGTGAGCATATAGGGTCTGGTAGGAATATCCGTGGTTTATGAGGACACAAGTCCCGTAGCCGGAACCCGGGTTCTCGCGTGAGACTATTCCGTCGGCGGTGGCATATATCGGCGTGCCCTTCGGTGCGGCGATGTCAACGCCGGTGTGGTTCCTTAGTGTCTTTAACACCGGATGATAGCGTTTCCCGAAACCCGACGTTATGGTGTACATGTTCTTGAGGGGGCGTATGGCGGGAATGGCGGCCAGCATGTCGGCCTTTGAGCCGGCCAGGCGTGCCAGGGTGTCGAGGGAGCGGCTCTGCGCTGCAAGCCTCACCATCAACTGGTCGGCTTTCTTGTTGGCGCTCTTGAGAAGCTTGTTGGCGTCGGAGCGCGAAAGGCTGTCGAAACGGGTGTCCTCGGCTATAAGCGGATATCGCTCCTCCCTCGGTACCGGATCCGTCTCGAACACGCTCCTGTAGATGTTGTCATCCCGGTCCTCGATGTCGGCAAGAACCTCCGACATAAGGTCGATTCTGCCGTCAAGATACTCTACCTCGGTCTTTAGCTCGTTGTTCTCCCTCTCCAGAAGCTTCACCTTCGGGGAATCCACGAAGTAGAATCCAATCCAAACAAAGACCAGGGCGAAGGCCACGCCGCTCGCAAAAACCCATACAACGCGCTTGAAAAGGTGCTTGAAACTAATCTTCACCTTCTCATACGTGAGCGTTTTCGGGTTGAAATGGTAAAACGACTTCGCCATTTCCTAATTACAGCCTATGCATATCTTGTCGCCCTCGCCATAGCTGTTGATGTTGCCGCTGTTGCGCTTGATGAGTATCTTCAGCTGGATGCCGTACCTCTGGGCTATGTACCTGTATGTGTCGCCGTTCTGGAGCACATGGTACGGAATCTGCGACTTGGTGCTTTTCATCTCTAAATAGACCACCTCGTCCTCTATCGGCTCCGAATCGTCGTAAACGTCGTTATACAGCCGCAGGTTCTTTTCGGTCATCTGCAGCGTGGCGGCAAGTTTGTGGTACGTGTCGCCGACACGGGCCAGTATGAACTTCGTCTTGTTGTTCTCGTACACCGGGCGACTGGTGTAGGGATAATACGCCGATTTGAAGGGAACCGCGTAAGGGTCGAGTACAAATACGTTCAGTCCGTTCACCTTTTCGGGAAGTTTCTCCACCTGATTTTCGGGTTTGGAGACGGTGTTTTCCTGCACTTTCGGCTTGTCCTGCTGAACAACGGGCTGTTCTGAAGTCTTGGCAGGTTCCTGCTTAGGCTCGGGCTTTGGCTTAGTCTCTTCCTTGGGTGTCTCTCGCTTCGGTTCCGGCCTTGCGGAAATGTAGCTTTCCGCCGGTCTGCTCGTTTCTCCCGCAGTCTCCACGCGCGCAGGCTTCGGCTTCTGAACCTCTTTAAGGGCGGCGGTGTCGCCCATCTTCTGCGCCACCTTCCTGTCATAGTGCATCAGATAGTATTTCTCTATTATAGAGATAAGCGTGTCGGCATATTTCGGGTTCCCGGAAAACCCTGCCTCCAACAGGCCATTAGCCCATGACCTGTAGTCTGTTACCGGATAGTAAAACAGTTTCACATAGCGGCTTCTCGTTGAAAGGAAGAGTGAATGGTCACGGTAAGACTCCTCGGCGGAGCCATACTTCCTGTAGCAGTTCTCCCTGTTCTTGTCGCCGGGCCGGTAGTATGTGTCGCCTTTCCACTCCTTGGTGTGACACATTATGGCGAAGTGGTTGTGGCATTCGCGCACAAGGTCGTTGGTTCCGGCCTGCGAGGAGTATATCGCCTGCGCAAGCGTGATGCTCGCCGGTATGCCGTATTTCTCCATCTCAAGCATCGCGAGGTTCTTGTATTCGTCTATGTAGTCATAGACCTTGTCTTCCATGGTGTATTGCGGGTAACATGCAAAACACACGCATGACAACATCAGCAGGGTTAATATCTTTTTCATCTCTAATGGTTTATCTTCTTAACAATATCTGGTCGCCGGGTCTGACGGTGTGGTTTTCATCCAATAGGTTGTATTTCAGTATATGCTTTAGCTGTACGCCGTATCTCTGGGATATGTAGCGGAGGGTTTCGCCTTCCTGTACCGTATGGACACGCGCGGCGTTTCCCCTCGCCTTGGCCTCCACATACACAATCTCGTTCTCCACGGGCTGGTCGGCCGGCCCGGCGTCGTTGAACTTGCGCAGGCTTTCCGACATCACCAGGATGTCCTGCGCTATCTTCTCGTACGTGTCGCCCTCTTGCGCTATGACGAAATAGGTGTTGTTGTTCTTGAACACCTTCCTGTACACGAAAGGGCTCTCATCTGAAGGATATTCGCTGCCGGTGGCGGTGAACACCTTCCTCGTGTGCTTTTTCACATGCTGCTGCGCCTGTGCCTTGGAAGGACTCCCTTCTTGCCTGACCTGTGTCTGTACTATCTCTTTTTCTGGAGTTTCGATGTTCCGCCCGCTAAGGCAAAGCGTGTCGAGACGGGCGATGTTGAACCTCTCTATGAGGCTTATGAGGCGGTCGGCGTATTGCGGGTTTGTGGCGTATCCGTCCTCCTTCAGCGTGCGCGCCCATGCCTTGTAGTCGAGTATGTCGAGGTCGAAGAGATTGGAATACCTTTTCCTCGTGGTCAGGAATACCGAATGGTCGTTGTACGACTCGGCCACGGAACCATATTTCCGGAAGCATTCCTGGAGTTCGTCGTCGTCGATGAGTATCGTGTCGCCCGTCCACTCCGTATGGCACTTTATCCCGAAATGGTTGTTGCCCTCTGTGGCCAGGCGGCTGCGGCCGCACGCGCTCTCGAACACACCCTGCGCTATTGTAATACTTGCTGGTATCCCGTACTCGGCCATCTTTTTCATCGCCACATCAGCGTATTCCTCAACATACCTGTAAATGTCGTCTTCGTTGTACTGCGCCGATACTGGAAAAGCCTGCACACAAACGATCCCGACGACAAAAAACGATATGATTCTGTAAATGTTCCCTCGCATGAAAGTCATTTGTTCAGTGTCTCTTCGATTAACTTTGAATAGAATTGTTTAATGTCGAGGCCGGCATGCTTCACCTGGTCGGGCACGATGCTGAGCGCGGTCATTCCTGGCACCGTGTTTATTTCCAGAAAATACGGCACTTTGTTCGTCTCGTCGACCATGAAGTCGACTCGTGCCACACCCTTGCAGTCGAGCCTGCGGAATATGAGTTCGGAGTAGCGTTTCAGCGTTTCCCGGAGTTCCGGGCTGATGTCTGCCGGCGTCAGCAGGTCGTGTCCGGCGTCGGTGTACTTGGCATCGTAGTCGTAGAAGTCGTTGTTGGCCACCACTTCCGTCACGGCAATCATTTTCGCGCCGCCGTACACGGAGGTTACACCGCATGTAAGCTCCCTCCCGTGCACCATTTTCTCCACTATAAGCTGGTTGTCGTATCTGAAGGCCTCCTCAAACGCGGGCTTGAGTTCGCCGCGCTCCCTCACCTTCACAACGCCTACACTCGAGCCTGAGTTGCACGACTTCACGAAACATGGATAGCCGCACACATTCTCCACCAACTCGAAGTCAGGCTCCTCGTCTCGATAGAAATGCAGCGACGGCGAGATCGGTACGCCTAACTGGTTCACCGCAAGATTGCAGTAGAATTTGTTGAAAGTCAGTGCTGAAGAAAAACTTCCAGAGCCTGTATATGGGATTCCTATCATGTCGAAATACCCTTGAAGCCTGCCGTTCTCCCCGGGTGTGCCGTGTATGGCTATGAAAACCGCGTCGAATGACACCTTTGTGCCTTCAATCTCAAGCGAAAAGTCGTTCTTGTCGATTTGGTAAGACTTCCCACCCACCTCATGACTCCAGTCAGAGCCTCTCAACACTATCTTGTATGGTTCAAACTTTTCGCGGTCCAACTGGCTGATTACATTGTCGGCTGTCCTCAGCGAAACCTCATGCTCGCCCGAGTCGCCACCCGCTATCACGGCTATCTTATACATAATCTGTTTTTTACTGTACTGAAAAGAGCAAATATAGCGTTATTTGCAATATCATAATTTGCCTGAAAAAATGTTTTTTAACAGCTGATTGTGCGTTATTGTTACATTTTCTGCATCGAGCAGAAGTTGAAATAGTCGCCCCTTTTTTCCATAAGCTGCCCGTGCGTGCCGGTCTCGGTGATTTCGCCGTCCTTGACGAAGATGATCTTGTCGGCGTCGCGTATGGTGCTGAGGCGGTGTGCAATCACTATGGCGGTTTTCCCTTCGAGAAAAGCCGACAGCGCCTTCTGGAACAGAAGTTCCGACTCGTTGTCTAAGGCCGAGGTGGCCTCGTCGAGTATAACTATCTTCGGGTCCCTGAGTAGTGCGCGGGCGATGCAAAGCCTCTGCCGCTGTCCGCCCGACAGCCTCATGCCCCTGTTCCCGACCCTGGTCTGGTAGCCGTCTTCAAGCTCCATGATGAAGTCGTGCGCCCGTGCTATCTTCGCGGCCTCCACCACCTCGGCCTCGCCAATGCCTTCAAGCCCGAAGACCATGTTGTTGTATATCGTGTCGTCAAAAAGGAAAACCTCCTGGCTGACGATGCCGAACAGGCCCCTCAGGTCGTCAATCTTGTAAAAGTCGTTTGGAACTCCGTCAACAAGTATCCTTCCATCGTTCGGGTCGTAGAACCTGGGCAGAAGGCTGGCTATCGTGGTCTTTCCCCCGCCCGACGGCCCGACAATTGCCACGGTCTCTCCTTTCTTTATCTCGAAACTGACGTGCCTGAGGGCCATTGCGGAAGAGTCACCGCCGTAGGAGAACGACACGTCGTCGAACACTATCGAGTCGCGGAAGTCTGAGATGGGTTTCGGGTCGGGGACCTCCTTAATGCCTGTGTCGGCGTCTATTACCTCATAGACACGGCTTGCCGCGCTCGCGCCTTTCTGTATCTGGTAGTATGTGGAGGCCAACGACTTGGCAGGCGGTATCATCCTTGCAAAGACCACAAAAAAGAGCAACAACGAAGAGCCTTTCACTGCAAATGCGTTCGGGAAAGCCGTCAGGCCGACAAGCGTGATCACAAGTAGTGTTAAAATACTTAAAAATTCGACCAATGGAGAACCTGCTTCCTTTATCCGCAAGATCTTCTTGTTCAATCTGTACACCTTGAGGTTTTCATGGTTGAACTGCCCTGAGACGTAATCCTGTGCGTTATATCCCTTTATTATCCTGAGTCCGTCAACGGCCTCCACAAAATAAGATGCAATTTTCCCGGTTTTCTCCTGCGCGCGCATGGAATAATTGCGGATATTCTTGCCCAGCACCGAAAGCACATAGCCCATAATGGGTATTATAAGTATCGCTATAACACTGAGTTTCAGATTTATTGACAGAAGCGTTGCAATATATGCCAGCATCAGGAAGGGATCTCTGCAAAGAATCATCAGGGATGACACCACGGTCCATTCTACCTCAAGCACGTCGGCGCTCACGCGGCTCACTATGTCGCCGGCGCGGATCCGCGTATAAAACGAGAACGGCAGGCGCACCAATTTCCTGTAGAACTCGTCGCGCATGTTGTATAGAATCCCCGACCTTATCCCCGAGAGCAGATGAAGCCCCAGATACCTGCAGAGGTTTGAAAGCAGGGAAAGGCCGACCATGAAGCAGGCTATGAACAACAACGCCGCACTGCGACCGCTCCTGACTATGACCCTGCCCATCAAGTAATAGAAAAAATCGATGAGGCAGCGGGGGTCGGGACTGAACTTCGGGAGTTCGGAAACAATCTCCGCCTGGTTGAAGAGAACCTGCAGGAACGGGACGAGCATCGCAAGCGTGAAGACCGAGAAGACAGCGTACAGCAACTGCACGAGTAGTATGAGTGCAATATGCAACTTGTAGTTCTTCAGGTATCCCGCTATTCTTTTAAGGTATTCCATAAAACAAATCAGGACGCAAAATTACACTTTATTCCCGAAAATCCTGCCACCGTTCCCATCTACAACCAACCATGTTGCATGGTTAAACTTTTTTTGTATCTTTGCACGCTTAAAAAATGTTAAAATAATGAACGACAAGACATCTTCGATGATAATGCTCCGCAGGAAGAAATCGCGCGCCCGCTACCGCGTGGCGGTGATAGGCAGCGGGAGCTGGGCCACGGCCATCATCAAGATTCTGTCAGTCAACCTGGAGCACATTCACTGGTGGATCAGGCAGGAGGAGATCGCCGAGAGCATAATGAAATACGGGCACAACCCCAAATACCTCAGTTCGGTGTTCATAAACCCCGACGACGTGAAGGTGAGCACCGACATCAAGAGCACAGTCTCGCGCGCCGACTACGTCATCATCGTCACACCCTCTGCCTACCTGCACAAGACCCTTGAGCCGCTGAAGCGCTCGCAGCTCTCGAAGAAGAAGATCGTGCTTGCAGTGAAGGGCATCGTGCCAGAGACAATGCAGCTCATCAGCGACTACATGCAGACGCAGTTCAGGGTGCCGCTCGACTCGTTAGCCATCATCAGCGGCCCTTCGCATGCCGAGGAGATAGCGCAGGAGAAGTTCACCTTCCTGACCGCCGCCTCAACCAACACCGAGCTCGCGCAGACCGTGGCCCGTTTCTTCACCACGAGATATTGCCGCACCTCCGTGTCGAACGACGTGATGGGCGCCGAGCTCGCCATCGTGCTGAAGAACATCTACGCCCTCGGCGCCGGCATCTACAGCGGACTCGGCTACGGCGACAACTTCATCGCGGCCTACGTGGCAAACTGCCTCAAAGAGATGAAGTACTTCGTATCACAAGTCTATCCAAACGAGAACCGCCACATCTCCGACTCCGTTTACCTCGGCGACCTTCTCGTGACAGCATACTCCACCTTCAGCCGCAACAGGCTGTTCGGCATAATGATAGGCCACGGGCTTTCCGTGCGCGTGTCGCTCATGGAACTCAGAATGGTGTCGGAAGGATACACCGCCTGCCGCTGCGTTCACGAAATCAACAAGAAGATAGGCGCGGAAATCCCTATCGTTGAAACCATCTACGGAATCCTCTACGAAAACAACAACGTCTCCTCAGAGATGAAACGGATCGCCGAGCACTTCATTTAGACATGATCCGTTTTGTGCATAACGAAGACGTCGACAGGCGGAAATGGGACGAAACCGTATTGAAGTCGCAGTTTCCTACAGTGTTCGCCACCTTTGAAATCCTAAGCCTTGCCGTTGCGCCTGACCGCTGGCACGCCCTCGTACTCGACGACTACGCCGCCGTGATGCCGCTGCCCACAAGGAGAAAATTCCTGTTCTGCTATGCGTTCCACCCCTACTTCGTCCCGCAACTCGGCATCTTCTCAAAAATCCCCTGCACCGAAAGCCTCGTCTCTTCTTTTCTTGAACATATCCCCGACTCCTACGTGCTGGAGGAATTCACACTTAACGCCGGAAACGCCTTCTCACACAACGGCTCACGCACCATCACATACTACGAACTCCCGTTGGAAGGGAACTACGAGGATTTGGCGGAGGGTTTCTCCAACAACACGAGGCGCAACATAAAAGACGGTGAAAAACACGGACTCACACTCGGGAACGGCACTTGCAACATCGGAGAGATAATTACACTGTTCCGTAACAACCGCGGCAGGGACAGCCATGTAGGCTTCACAGACAGCGACTACGCAAGGCTTGCAACAATAGCTCATCATCTTTCCGACTCGGGCCTGTGCGAGACCTGGTCTGTGTTCACCCGTGACGGCAGGCTTGCCGCGGGCGCTCTGTTCGTGCGCGACGGCGGAAGGCTCTGGTTCTGGTTCTCGGGGCGCGACAACAGACTCTCCGCCGGAAAACCGATGTTCTTTCTCATCGACAGATTCATCAGGCATCACGCCAACTCCGGCCTCACACTGGACTTCAACGGCTCCACGAACCCAGATGTAGCCAGGATGTACAGGGGATTCGGCAGCGCGCCCTACAGCCTCACCGCACTGAATATCTACAAAAACCTGTTCTGGAAGGCGGCGGCAAAACTCAACACACTGCCCAAAAACAAAGGGAGGCGCAGATGACCGCGCCTCCTAATCTCCAGGCTCTAAGTTCCAAACTCTAAGTTCCAAGCTCTAAACTCTAAAAGCCACTCTGCGCCAGCGCGTTGCGGTAGTCCTCCTCGTCAACAGTGTATTCAACCTCGTAATCATCACGCCATTTTTTGTCAATACCTTTAAGTACTCTCCAATATTTCTTTAAAGCAGGATGTTTTGGGAATGACATACTGTTTGCGGAGTTCCATTGTAGAACTGCCCCGTCGGAAAATATAACTGAATATATGCAATTGGTTGAGTAGAATAATCCACAATATTCTGATAAAGTTATAAACGTGGAAGAACCCATACCGTATTCTTCGTAAATCAAAGTACTTTCTCCGGGATTTATTTTTGTGGAATCTAAATTTCCTTGCAATGTCTCTTTTACTACAATTATAGGTGAGTCTAAAGAATTTCTAATGTTATATTTGTCTGAATAAGCCGGGTCACACGCAACTCCTAAACAGCAAAACCCTAAAAAAATAAAAAGAATAGTGAAAGTTTTTTCTTTAATACAATTCATTTCCCCCCCCCTTTCTTGTGATTGGGCGTGATTTTTGATATGGGGGCTTTTGCTTGGTTCGTGGTCTCAAAAGCTTTTTGCATCACAGTTAAGCAATAAGGGTCAACAATTTCTTTGCCGAGTACCAACATCTCTTCTTTACAGTCGTTGTCTCTTGTCTGCTGTGAAAGAGTGTTGCGCAGCCCGTCATCCTTCGAGCACGATGCGGAGCAGAGCAGCAACGCCACAACCCCGCACAACAAAACTGTCTTTCTTCCTGTCATAAATTTGATTTTAAAATCAGGGCGCGAAGATACAAAAAATCCTTTCTGGAAGGCGGCGGCAAAGCTCAACACACTGCCCAAAAACAAAGGAAGGCGCGAATAACCGCGCCTCCTAAATCTTGTTCTATTTAACACAAGGACTACTCAAGGCTGATTGCCTCGCATGGACAAACGTCAGCACATGCACCGCACTCGATGCAGAGGTCGGGGTTAATCGAATAAGCTGCACCTTCGGAGATTGCCTCCTGCGGACATTCACCTATGCAAGTGCCGCATGCAGCGCAAAGGTCTTCGTTGATTTTGTAAGCCATAATGTAATTTGTTTAATTTGTTGTTGTTTGTTTGACCGCAAAATTACATTTTTTATTAAAATAGGAAAAATATTTTTTTTCTTTTGAATAGATATTTATAACAAATTGAAAATCAAAACATTGTCAAATCATCAGATACTTTAATGAAGAAACCGCTTTTCGTTCTGCAAGCACTTCTGCAAAAAGAAGGCTTATTTTTCAGAAATTTTTAGAGACACTCACCGCTAACCGAAAAGCCAGGCCTCGGCTATCTCTGCCTTTTTATGGAGTTCTGATGGAGTATTTCCAGAAACTCGTCTATGAACCTCTGATAACAAGCATCATCAGTGTGTTTTCTGTATCTCTGCACCACGTGTTCCCACTGCAGCGGCTGCACCACCGAGATGTTGTTCTCACGCTTCACCATCGCGATCTCGTCAACAACAGACATCCTTTGATAGAGGAGTTCGCTGATCTGGCTGTCGATGTTTTGCAACTTTGAACGGAGTTTTTCCAATTCAATGTTTGGGGTCTCCGAACGCAGGGAGAGACCGCTTACAAGGCTTGCCCATTGTTCCGGCGTAAGCTGCTGTAGCGAGTCGGAAAGGGCGTTCTCGGGGCAACAGTGTGCCTCTACCATAAGGCCGTTGAACCCGTAATTAAGTGCCGTCTGGGCTATCTGGGCAATCCAGTCGCGGCGACCGCATATATGCGAGGGGTCGCACAAAATGGGAAGTTCGGGCATTCTAACTTTCAAGTCAATGGGAATCTCCCACAAAGGTGCGTTCCTCAGGACATTTTCCGACACATCCGAAAATCCCCTGTGGACGGCCATCACAGACTTTACACCGGCTTTTATGAAACGTTCTATGTTTCCTATCCAGAGTTTAAGGTCGGGAATAATCGGATTTTTCACCATGACGGTGAAGTCGGTGTTTCTGACGGCGTCGGCTATGGACTGCACCTCCGCAGGGTTCACCGACGTCCGGGCGCCGATCCAGAACATACGGATTCCGTGGTCGGCGCATTTCTCAACCTGGCCGGGGTTCACCACCTCAACGCACACGGGTGTCTTGAACGAATCCTGCACCTCCTTGAGCCATGACAGGGCGCGTTCGCCGGCACCCTCGAAGCCGCCCGGAGCGCTTCTCACTTTCCAGGCACCCGCGCGGTACGCAAACAGCTCTATGCTACTCTGCTTTGCCTTCTCGAAGAGCCGTCGCGCCGTCTCAAAAACCTGCTCCTCGCTCTCGGCCGCGCACGGTCCTGCAATCCATATCTTTCCTTCTGTGCTATTCTGTCTCATTTTCCTCTTCAATGTCGGCAAAATACTTCTTTACAAACTTGTTTTTGAGACTTCTGTTCCCCAATTTGTAAGTAAACGACGGCAGGTTCTTCGACGGGTCGGGAGACTGGAAACGGTTCTTGGGCTTCACCCCGGATATGGCGTCGTTGAAGGCCTTGTCGGAAGAGAACGCCGAAACGGCATTGTTGTCGAACTGGAAATAATAGAACTGGTTGTCGATTTCAAAATAAAGGTAAAGCCTGTTTCTCGAGCCGCGCTTCTCTATCACTATGCGCCCAGGCACCATCTTGTACGCAGTCTTGGCACCGCAAATTATGAGTGGAAGACGGGTCTGCGACTTGAAGGTGGATTGATCCTTGTCCCACTCGAAATCGATGTTCGAGAACATGAACTTCACCTGGAGTGCGTCGGGCAGGCGGCGGTTCTGGCCAAGCGCCACGCTCCGCTGATAGCGTTCGTATTCGGTCTTGCCGAGAATGTTGTACAATGCCACATCGTAGGCCTCGTCTCCTGAGACATCCACAAAGTCGAGCGCCGCGCTCTCCAAAGCCTTGTTCATCAATCTCATCGACTCGTCGTTGAAGAAGAAATCGATGGAAGTTGTGAGGTGCATCTCCGCCGAATCCACAGACATGTAGTTTATAATCGTACCATTGGTCACAAAGTCAACGCGTCCCAACTTCGTCCCCATGTCGATTGCGCCGCTGCCGTGCGACTCGCAATTGTCGATGTTGAGGGTTATGATGTTGCCCGGCACTGTGGGGTCCTGCAGTTTCTCGAGCGAGGCGGCCTTGAACTGCCTTTTCTCCTTGTCGTAGGTTATGTATCCGAAAACGTTTATGTATTCAGCGTCGTTGAACTCGTCCTTGGCCACGCCGAAAGCGGTGTAGATCCGCCCGGTTTTATTGCTGGAGGCTATGGCCACAACAACCTTCCTCTCGTTCATGTCCTTCGTGCGGTCGTGAACCTGGAGCATTATGTTGTTGGGGTCCACCTGCTGCAGGATCTTCATGCGGGCGTGCTTCACCGAGTCGCAGCCGTGGATTATCTCAACACCGCCGAAATAAGACAGGAACTGATTGTTGCTGTGCAGCTCGGCCCGCCCGTCGAAAGCGAACTGGTCGCTGAAATGAAAGTCCTTCTCCAGCGGTATCTTCGCCTCCCCGAAAGTCTCCTTCATGAAATATACAGTGTCGAAATATATGGTTTGAACCCTGTTCATCTCGTCAACATAGTCGTAGTAGCCATTGGCGTAGAATTTGGTCGCGCTCTGGATTCTGGTCGTGCAGTTATATAACTCGTGGTACTTGTTCTCTCGCCCGGCGAGGATACGCGATTTCTCGAGAATGTCCATCCTTGCCATCTTGCGTATCGTCACGTCGCCGTGGAGCGGCGTAATGGCGGCATCGCCAACATTTATACAGCGCACGCCGTGGGCGAAAATTATGTTCTTGGAGAAGTCGAACTCCGCGTTCACAGCGGTGAACTTGTAGTTAACCTCGGGAGCCACGGCATACAGTTCGTTCCCCACACTCTGCATGTCAACAAGGTCTTTTATGGATGTATTGTCTATGTCGGTGTTCTTGAACGGATCGTCCCACTTGAACCTCAGCACCGTGGAGTCGATGGGATCCCATTCAAATTCCGATGACTTGGCCTTTATCTCGTTCTGCACGAAATAGACAACAGAGGCCTCCCCGTTGGCAAGGAAATGCCCCTTCCGGGTCTTGAAGTCGATGTGCGAATTGTAGTTGTCGGTGGAAAAGGCCACATCCTTGCCGCCGGATATGTCGTATATCCTGAGGTTTGCCGTGTCGGATAGAATCTCGTGGTGCTTGAACTCGAAGTTCCTGGATGATATGTCGGCACGGTTGAAATTCACCACTCCGGAGCCAAACATGCCATGCGGCGTTATTTTCGAGTTGCCCACAAGCTCGGCCTCCTGGAAGATGTCCATCGGTTTCTTTCTGGTATGCACGAACATGCGGTCCTGGTATGGTTCCCAGTGCAGGTACGCGTCATCCACCGAGGCCGGCGGGAACTCAACACCCGCAAGTTGCTCTTCAACCCTGTGACTGTTGGCCTTCCCGTTTGTGGAATCAAGATAGAAGACTATGCTGTCGGAATAGGTGTGCGATGTGATGTAGTCTATGTCGCCCCTGCCGCGCAGACCTTTGTTGCTCAAGCTGATCCGACCCTTGTAACTGCCTTTTGTGCCGTACATCGGCAGACCGCCGGTGTTGTGCACGAAGCCTAACGAGAAGTCAGGCTGCACCTGCAAAGGCTCGGCAATGTCGGGGAAGATGTTTCCCGACACAAGGGCTCCGGTGAACTTCATGGAGTCTATAACGAAGTTGTCGAGGTTCACAATCCTGAACTGGTTGACGGAATAGAAGAAGCGATTCCTGTCATAAACGCCGCCAAGCACATACTGCTGGTCGTAGAACACTTTGCCGCCCTTTCTCGCCTCGAAGATGGGATAGTCGGGATAGTCTGTCATACCCGACTTGTTTCCGGGAGCGTCAATGTACAGAACCCCTGAAAGTTCCTCGATCTGGCTTCTCACTCGCTGCAGCTTGTAGTCGCCGTACATGTCCATAGGACCGTCTTTGTCCTCCACATACATTATCAGCGTGTCAATCTCGTCCATGTCCACAAGGAAACGTTCATAGTCGAACTTGCAATTGTGGGTGACAAAGTCGAAGAGACCGCCGATCACACGCCCCGAGAACACCATGTCGCGGTTTTTCTTCACAGTTACAAGCTCGTTCATCGGATAAACATTGACGATTTGCGGGTCGCTGAGAACAAAGAACTCGCATCCTGTGATTTTCAGGTCATTGGTAACAAGGTCAAAAGAAGCGTAGTGGGTCTTCGACTCGAGCTTTATGTAGTCATAGTCCTTTTTTTTCACCTGGTTGTTGAGGTATTGGGCAATCTTGCTTCTGTAATGTATCCTGTTGTGGTTGACGTCATACTCTATGAAACCGCGGGCAGCGAAGTCTATCATCATGGCCTTGATGTCCAACGGCGGTTTGTTGAACCAGCGTATAACATCCTCGATGGTGAGGTCCTCATATCCTGCGCTGTTGAAAAGCTGCCAAAGGGTGTATAGCGGGTTCACAGCATTGTATCCGGCTATTTCGTGCATCACACCCTCCTCGTAGAAGTTCTGCGACTCGAAATATGCCTTCTGGTCGCTGGTGTTCCCCACAATCGGCTTGAGTTCGATGCGCTTTTCAGTGGTAACCCACTGCACTGACTCAACATACATGTCGAGTTTGTGGTAAGAGTCGAAGAACGGCGACCTTCCCACTCCCTGTTTCGGGCGCGATATTAGCAGACTTTTCTTCTCGTTGTCGTACTTGAAATTGGCGGCGGGGTGGTAAATAGAGTCGTTCTCAATGTAAATCGACACCTTCGAGTCTTCTGAAATCAGGTTTGTGGGCTTTATCAGGAAGCTGCGCGAGGCAGCGGATATTATCACCTGGCCTTCGTTGTAGATCGACACTCTTGCAAGCGTGTCGCCGGTGCCGGTGCCGTAAATCGACGCGCCGCGCATCTCGAAACCGCCCACATAGTCAACGTCCTTGTAAAGGTTTTTCACGGTCAGCGACGACTCGTTGCTGGCGAACCTCGGGTATGTTGCCTTCTCCTCCGATGTTGGCAACACCGCCTTCTCCTCAACCTTTCCGACAATAGGCGAAGAAAAGAGCCTCGGATAGTGGAAGACGGCATTTTCGCACACCACACGCGGAAAACGCAAATCCACGTTGTATCTGCCCAACTCCGCCCTCACGTTCCGATCAAGCCCGGCCCTGTCCCATGTGACGGTTCCGCCCTTGGCCTGGAAGACCAGTCTGTCAGGATAGTATCGCCCGCTCACTCCGCTTACAACAAGACTGTCTTTCGCAGAATAACCCCATAGGTCGATGCCGTTGAAATCCAAGTACGGCACAGTGTCGAATCCGAGACCTTTGGCGTGGTCCGAAGCCACCCACTTCACATTGTCGCCATAGTTCAGCACGTTGCTTTTGAAAAAATTCTCATACAAGGACATCTTGCCCTGAAAGAAGGTGGAGCTGCGGCCTATATGATAACCGAGTATTTTCTGCCACACCAAAACGTCGCTTGAATACCCGCTCTGCAGAAACGAGTCGTACGTCTTTATGAAACTCTGGAAATGGGGGATCGGCCGGTGCTTTTTCTTCACCATCTTGTTAGCCTCCTCTATGAAAACAGCCTTGTTTGCATCGTCCATCCTTGAAGTCCAGAACTCCTCGAAGAATTCGAGGGTCTCCTTCGCTTCCTTCTGCCGGTCTTTCGGAATTGATGAGAAAAACTCCTTCATCTCCTCGACGGTTTTTGAGTAATCGCTTGAAAATGAGTTAAAACGTTGCGCAAACGAAACTGCCGACAAGAGCATTACAGCGCAAAAACAACCTATTTTCCTTATCATAATGCGTAAGTGTTCGAAAAACAACTGCAAAGATAACAAACAATCGGTTAACGACTGCTCTCATCCGAAATTTTTGCCTTGTAAGTCTCGCCCGTGCAAATCACCATATCGGCCCTCGAACACTTTTCTGACTGAGGCATTTGCTGCGACATTCTTGCAAGTATTTGACTCTCCGACAATTCAGGGTTCCGGCTTTTGATTCTTCTGACACGAAGACTCTCAGGTGCGTCGGCTACTATTATTTTGTCGAAGTTGTCCTCGAGACCGTATTCAAAGATTATGGCCGATTCCATAATCACCGCCGTAACACCCTGCTTCTCAGACCACTTATTAAACTGTCTCATGACGAATGGATGGACCAACGCGCTCAATCTATCCAAAAACGGCTTCTCGGAACAAGATTGTTTAAGCTCGGCGAAATCAAGTTCTCCGTTAGGAGTCCAGAGGCCTGCATCAGGGAACTCTGCGCGCATCACATCAAGAAAATCAGGGTCGGAATAGAGTTTTTTCGCCTCGTCATCGGCATAGAACACGGGAATCCCCATCTGGATGAAGTGTCTTGAAAGGTATGTCTTTCCCGTGCCGATGCCTCCTGTGAGGGCTATCTTGATCATATCAGGCTATCGCAGGTAAAAGGTTATCACTTCCGGTGAGGTCACCGACACCAGCTCGGATCCGAAGTTGTGAGTTGACAGAAAGTCGCACATCTCCTTGCTTGTGAAGGTGTAAACACTCACCTTGTTCTTGGGTTTGATGAGGTCGTTCACAGAAACTGCCACCACCTTCTCCTTGTCGCGGTATGGTTTCATGAGATAGCGAAGTCCTTTCTGGTTGAAAGTCAGCGATAGTACGGTATCAGACACAGTAACCGACTTTCTTCCTTCAGGCAAGTTCTCGCAAACCAACTTGTAGTCGTAGGTAACTTTGTAGTCTTTGGAGAAAGTTACCAGCATCCACGTGCCTGCGGAGATGATTAGGCACACCATAAAGGCCAACGACGGCAGTTTCACAGGAATCCGTGTCCTTTTTTCCTCCATCTCTACTCGTTTTCCTGAACGTAAGAAGTCTCTTCTGAGCTGTTATTTGAAGACTGTTTCTTTTGGAAAAGGCTTGAATTGTCAGATTCTGCACTTTCTTTCGAAGACTGTTTTTTCTGGGAAAGGTCGGCGTCGTTGAAAGAAATAGCGGCCTTGTCGACTTCAATTCTCACACCGTTCGATATTTCCACAACGAAAGTCGTGTTCTTCACGTCTGTTATCTTTCCATGGATGCCGCCTATGGTTACGATTCTGTCGCCCTTTTGGAGACTGTTTCGCGCTTCTTCAAGTTTCTTTTGCTTTTTCTGCTGTGGACGGATCATGAAGAAGTAGAATATGAGGATCATGAGCAGAATCATAATCATCATGGAACCGCCGCCGCCCATCGGACCTGAGCCACCCGCCGGGGCAGCCTGCAATAATGTGAACAAGTATGTCATATCGAAACTATTGGTTTTTTATAATGTTTGTTAATAATTATCCTTCTCTAAAACGTCCGCAAAGATAAGCATTTATTCGGATATACAGAAGTCCTTTTTGAAAAATGCCGCCGTTTGGCTATTCATGGAATGTCGGCGGGGAGTTTTCAAGCTCCCCGCAGGATGTCGGCTATATGTATGATTTCAACATCCACGTTGAAATGCAACTTGTAGGCTTCCAGCATCTGCAGGCAGTGGATGTCGGTGGAAGTGATGAACTCAGCTCCTTGGTTGTAGGCTCGCTGCACTATCTCGCCGGCCATTTTCTCCGCAGTCGAAGGGTTCACCATGGGAAATCTCCCGTTTGCGCCGCAACAGCACATATTCCCGTCAAGTATGAGGTCGAGACCGGCGGTGTTGGCAAGAAGCGTCTCCGGAGCATTGTTGGCCGGGTATTTGTTCATCGCAGAACAAGTCTTGAAGTAGAAGACACGGTGTCTGAACTCGTTTCCAAGACTCTGGACATTAAGCACATTCACGATATAGTCGCACAATTCATGTACATTGTCGATGAAATTGCTGAGGTCGGCGGGGATAGTCGCGTTTTTAAGCACCACATTGAAATCCCTTTTCATATATCCGGCGCAGGCTGCGTCAGGCACCACTATGGGGAACGTCTTCTTGTGCAGCTCACAATAGTCGGTGTATGACTTTATAACCTTGTAACTCAAATCCTGCGCATATTGCAGGGCACCCTCCATGAAGAACCTCCGCCCGCAACATGTGTTTTCCGGGTCGTAATGGCAGAATTGCCCTAAACGGTCGAGAACCGTCATCACACTGTACACGGTCCTTTCCTGGAAAAGGTCCATCTGGCATGGCACGTACAGAAACACAGTTTGCTTGTCGGACATGGTCGGGGGTTTTTGTTATGAACCGCACTTGGCGTACCCACAGTTGGAGCATGTGAGGCAGCCCTCCTTGAACTCCATGGTGTCTTTCTGATGGCAACTGGGACATTCCACACCCTTCTGCCGGGTGCCGTCGGCGACAAACTTCTTCAACGCGCGGCACACACCGTTTCTCCATGAGTTGATGCTCTCCTGGCGGAAATTGAGGCCTGAGATGATGTTCACCACGTTGTTGACCGGGATTTCGTTCCTCAGCAGCGCGGAGGTCATCTTGGCGTAATTCCAGAATTCCTGGTCGAAGCAGCGGTCAAGGCCTCTGAGAATCACCTCGTATCCAGCCTTGTCGTAATACTTGAAGTCGTACGACTTGGTGCCGTCTTCGTGGCGGTTCTTCACTATTATGCCGTGCTCAACCCACTTCGGTAGAAGGAAACTTTCGTCGCCGGTCTTGCCTGTGAAAATCTCATAGGGCTTGTCGTTGTATATACCTATGTAGGCGACCCAGTCCTCGTTGTTGTTCTTGAAATGTATCACGTCGGCGTGCAGTTCCTTGGGCCTCTTGAAGTTCTTTGCCTTCGGTTTTTCCTCCTTTTTCGGCTTCTCGATGGAGTTGAGCACACCGTCGCGCGAGCCTTCGCGATATACTGTAAGTCCCTTGCATCCAACCTCCCATGCTCTCATATAGAGCTGTCCAACAACGTCTTCCGTAATATTTGCGGGAAGGTTCACAGTAACGGAAATCGAATGGTCGACCCACTTCTGCACAGAACCCTGGAGCTCCACTTTTTTGATGTAGTCGGTGTCGGCGGCAGTGGCCTTGTAGTATGGTGACTTCTTCACGAGATCCATAATCTTTTCATCGTCCATCTGCTTCATCTGCTCAAGGGTGTAGCCTTGGGTTTCGGCCCAGACCACGAACTTCTGATGGAACACAAGGTATTCCTCGAACATGTCGCCCACAGAGTCCTTCACCACGCTTTTCTTAGCCGCCATGTCGTTGGGGTTGATTTTGCGGCGGCGCTTGTACACCACGTTGAAAGCCGGCTCGATCCCGGAGGTTGTCTGGGTGCAGATGCTAACGCTGCCCGTCGGGGCGATTGTGAGCAGGGCGATGTTGCGGCGGCCGTAGCGGACCATGTCGTCGTAGAGCTTCGGGTCGGCGGCGCGGAGGCGGTTGATGAACGGGTTGTGGCTCTCCTTGATACAGCTGTATATCGGGAACGCGCCGCGCTCGCGGGCCATGTCAACAGAAGAGCGGTAGGCGGCGAGGGCTAACTGCTTGTGCACCTCCGTGGAGAAAGCGTTGGCCTCGTCGGTGCCGTATGTCAGGCCCAGGGCCGCGAGCATGTCGCCCTCGGCGGTTATGCCCAAACCGGTGCGACGGCCCTTCAGCGACTGCTTCCTGATCTTCTGCCAGAGTTCCTTCTCGACACGCTTCACCGACTCGCTTTCAGGGTCACTTTCGATCTTGGCGAGTATCGCGTCTATCTTCTCGAGCTCCAGGTCGATGATGTCGTCCATCAGGCGCTGCGCATACTGCACGTACTTGCGGAACTTCGGCATGTTGAAAGCAGCCTCCGGGGTGAACGGGTTGTCAACAAAACTGTAGAGGTTGACGGAGATGAGACGGCAGCTGTCGTACGGACAGAGCGGTATCTCGCCGCACGGGTTAGTCGACAGTGTCTCGAAGCCCTCGTCGGCGTAGCAGTCGGGTATCGACTCCTTCTTGATGTTGTCCCAGAAGAGCACGCCTGGCTCCGCCGACTTCCACGCGTTGTGGATAATCTTGTCCCAGAGTTTCTTTGCTTCAATGTCCTTCTTTACTTTCGGACTGTCGCTGTTGATTGGGTATTGTTGTGTATATAGGTTTTGGTTTTGGACGCTTTTCATAAATTCATCGTCCACTTTCACTGACACATTGGCGCCTGTAACCTTGCCTTGTGTCATCTTCGCGTCTATAAACTGCTCGGCGTCGGGGTGCTTTATCGAGATGGAGAGCATGAGTGCTCCGCGACGGCCGTCCTGAGCCACCTCGCGGGTGGAGTTGGAATAGCGCTCCATGAAAGGCACAATGCCCGTCGAGGTCTGGGCGCAGTTCTGCACATGGCTGCCCGAAGGGCGTATGTGCGACAGGTCGTGGCCTACACCGCCCCTGCGCTTCATAAGCTGCACCTGCTCCTCGTCCATCTTCATGATGCCGCCGTAGGAGTCCGACTCGCCGCTGTTGCCTATGACAAAGCAGTTCGACAGCGACACCACCTGATAGTTGTTGCCGATTCCGGCCATTGGGCTGCCCTGCGGTATTATGTATTTGAAATGGTCGAACATCCCGAATATCTCGTCTTCGCCCATGGGGTTGGGGTAGCGGGCCTCTATCCTCGCGAACTCGCGCGCCATCCTGCGGTGCATGTCAGCCGGCGTTCTCTCCACCAACTCACCCTTCTCGTTCTTGAGCGCGTACTTGTCGATCCACACCGTAGCCGCCAGCTCGTCTCCGCCAAAGTACTCCACAACGTCCGGGAAGATCTGCTCTTTTGTGAACACCTCCGCCTCCTGACGAAAGCTCGCCGGCACGGCCTGCTCCTCAATGTCGTCGGCAAACGCCCCGTCCGGAACCCCTGCCGCCTCCATCGCGAACTTCTTCATCGCGGAATTCCTGTTCGCTATCAGGTCGCCTCCATGTTGGCTCACTTCCTGATCCTGTCCTATTTCTTCTTCTCCGAACGATTCAAAAAGAGATAAATCTTTTTCCATACTGTCTGTACTTTGGGCTGTTGGTTTTAATTCCTGCGAAATAGAGCCACCTTGCCAAAACTAAAAAACCAAAGACTTCCTATTTCATTGATTCTTAAAGTTATACAACAAACAAAGCGAACTCTGTTTCACTTTGCTAAAATAAGTTTTTGGGTTGGATTTTCTTCCTCTTTTTGAACGATATTTATTAACAAAAAACCGTTAATAATTTTTTATATTGATTATTAAGTAGTTAAAAAAAGAGGGTGAAATATCTCGTAAATCCGTGAGGTCTTTTTAAAAAAATTGTATTGAAGTGAAACTTGCCGGCTAATCGCGGGCCTTCCACATTATGTAGTTCACATTACTGTTTTTCGCGCCGGTGTGCAGCTTTCCCCAACTGCTGGAAACAGTGGAGCCATCATCGCTTTTTTCGCGGTAGAAGCCATAGGCGTGGCTGCTGCCCACGAGGTTGATGGCGAAGTTCACCCCAAGGTCGGCGAGTGCTTGGGCAAAATCGTGGAACGATTCGTCATCGCGGCTGCGCACCACAACCATCCTGCCGTCCAGTTCGCAAAGCGCCGCCCTGAGGGTTTTCCCTTTGGGTTTGTTGTCGATCATAATGCCTTCACTCACTAAAGGGTATTGGCGGAAGAAATATCCGCCAGTCTCTATCGCTTTCTCGAAAAGGTCGGTGTTTTCCGCCACGCCGAGTTGGATGTCGCCGCCTAAAATTGCGCAGAATCCGTCCTTTTTGCCGCCGCCCCGCGACACCAACTCGCCCTTCAGCACGTAGCTGCCCAGAATTTCGCGGTTGTCGGCCCGGATGTCGGCGGCCTGCACCGCAAGAACTATCGACTCGTCCTTCTCCGAAGGGTTTCCAATCATGAGTTCCGGCACCGCGTTTACAGGCGTGTACAATGTGAGCGGCACATCGTTGACGGCTGTGTCGCTTGAGATGACGTACGCAGGCTCGTGCACAACCTCTGTGGGCGAAGTCGGCGTTGACTCAACTTCTGAAACCTCACCAGGTTGCGGTGTTTCAGCAGTTTGCCTTGCTTTGCCGCTAAGACCGAAGATAACAACCACTGCCACGGCCGCAATGACGACGGCCGCCGCCCAGAACCACCACCGCCGGTAGAACGGCCGCCTCGGAGCCTCCTGCCGGTTGATGATCCGGATCTCATTGTCTGATATATCGTCAAAATGCATCATCGTCACTTGATTTTTAGTTCTATATAGTCCTTCAACTGCTTCAAAGCCTCTTTTGAGGCTTCCAAACTGATCTTGAATGTGCTGTTGTCGGAGAGTATTATCTGTTTTTTCGAGGGATTGAGGTAGTGCAAAAACCTAAGATTTACTATCAGACTCTTGCCTATTCTGATGAATTCCCGGTCGCTTTCCTGCAACTGCTTGTTAATCAACTCCTCTATCATTCCAAGCTGCATAGTCACAGTACGCCTCTCGCCATCGCGTGTGTATATGTCGGAATAGTTGCCCGATGAACTGACATAGACTAAACTGCCGGCTGCAATGCGGATCAGCTCGTTGGAGTTTATTATGGTCAGAGAATCAGACATATACACATTCAAAGCGCAAAAGTACAAAAATCAGTAATACCAAGCGCTCTTGTGCCATCTCGCATCCATGGACATTTTGTAGTCCTGCGAGCGGTCGCAGAATGTTTTCCTTACATCCGTTTCTGAGACGGTCCTGCCAACACTCTTGCCCCATGATTTCAAGACTCCACTAACTTTATCGTTGACATAATCTGCAATTTTTCTATCCCTTTTTGCTATATTTTTCTTGTAAATTTCATCATCATCCGAATAATCCGGATACGAAATTCGTTTCTCGGCTTCTTTTTCGGCTTCAGTCTTTATTGGATAATACATCATCACATAGCACTTGTCCAGCAAATCTGAATTTTTTGTTGAAGAAACTGTCTCTTTGGCAAGCTTTTCGGCATGTTTTACGATATATGAGCCCGGAACATACCAAAGGTCGTACATCACTCCGGCGTTGCCACGGGCATACTGCGTAAGAGCCCAACTTTTGTAATAGTTGCTCTCCAAAAGCCCCAATGCGTAGGCATATTTGGCCTCTGCGCGCACTTCAGCGTTCTCTCCGCTGTTCATGGTCTTTTTTAACTGATTCATTGTCAGCGCAAATTGCAATTTTGACGGCTTCTTGGAGTATTTTTCAGAAGGAGATTCAATAAAATCATATTCACCGCGACGGTAATTGGTTATCCAGCTCTCAGAAAAAGGATTGCAGTTTTTCAGGTATGGCTGAAGACTCATCTTCTTAATATAGCCTGAACTTACATTTTTCAGATAATTGACGGCTGTGTTCCATTGCTCTTTACGCAAATACTTTGTGCCAATAAGTTCGTTGAACAGATTTCTGCTCTTAAAACTGTTCTTTATAAGGAACTTGTCCATTGCCGAGACTCCATTTGATTTCAGGAATGAGAAATGTTGCTTGACAGTTTCCACGTTTGCGGTGTCCATATATACGAAAAAGCGGGTGTCGTAGATGGAACGCCCATTGTAAGATACGTTGGACAGGATATTGTCGTAGGCGTTGAGGTAGGCGAGGGCGCGGTCGGGGCGGCCGAGTTTCTCAAAACGCGGCACAATTTCCAGAAGCACGGTGCGCCGCAGCACCTTTATCAAATGCAGGTCGTAGGAGCAATATTTATTTTCATATTCAATCCAATCTTCGTATGCGTATGGATAATTTTTCAACTTCCCGCTTTTGGTTTTTTGAGTAATCCATTGTAAATCTGGGAGCAATTTCGCCTCATAAACACTGTCGTTGGCATTGTTGTCGGAAGCGTTGAAGACAAGTCGCATCATCCTCACGTTGTCGTTCACAGCCTTTGTACCCTGCAAGTTCGAGGCTTCGGCAATCAGCCTTCGGGCGCGGTCCTTGTCGTTGTCGATGTAGGCGATGGCTGCCTGCGCCGATCTCCAAAGCGCCGGATTGTTACTTTTTCCAGTACCAAGCACCCACTCCGCCAAGTCGTTGAAATCAGCCGCCTGCCTCCTGTTAGGCTGAAAATGCTCATATTGTGAGTCAAAATATTCCGTTACAAAATGTTGTACTATGAATTCCAAACTCTGGTTGTTGGCGTTGTGCTCTACTATTTGCCTGATTACCTTTGTGTTATAATGTAGATTGCGGTCATAGATGCCGAGTTCTGCAAAGGCCACAGCAGCTTCGCCAGGCCTGTCTAATCTGTACAGTGCTCCCGCGTAATAACTCTTGCACCTTTTCCTGAGTTCGCTGGCCGGAATGGCATCACCATACTTCCTCCATATTCTGATACACTCTTCATAGTTCAAGTCGTAGAAATGCTTTTTTATCAGCTGATATACATATCTGTCTCTTATCTGCTTGTTTTTGCATTCTTTTAATGTTTTTTCACTTAAATCTTTGTATTCGAAGCCGTTTTCGAAAGATTTTTCGAGCTTTTTTGTGGGATGATACCAGCGGGAACTTCTCCATTCTGCTTCTTTGTCGCCACAATAGAGAACAGCATTCCAGTATTGCAGGGCAGTGGTGTCGTTGCTTTCGTGAAGGTATTTCCAAAAACGGCTCTCCTTGTTATTTTTGTAAATCGCATTCTCAATTTCTTGTTTCGGCACCTTGCCTTTTGTGTGGTTGTACCAAAATCTAAGGTTCTCTTGTTTGAAATGCTCTTCAGGCAACAGTTTTTCGCCTGAAAATTGTTCAAACTGGCCTTCACCGCCGAGATAGAAAATATAGTGAATACTGGGATCCACCCTGTACCAGCCGCCGCAGGCAAGTGTCTGAAGAATGCTAATTGATAACAAAGCGCTAACGATAAATCTCACTGATTTCATTGTCGGAATATTTTGTAAGTTGTTTAGAATCAAGATGATACAATACTATTGGCATTTCTGCACCGTTTTTCTCGAACATCATTTTTTTGACGGAAAACAGTTTTTGTGCCGAAACACTTTCGTGCCGTACGTAAGGATAGTAATTGAGAGCACCGCCCTTTGAGGCGTACAGATTGTCGCCCAAAGATTCAAAATAAGATGTGTCTGATACATCTAAATTGTTGTTATCCAAGTATTTGAACTCTTGATTTCGTTCAAATACCACATTCCATTCGTAGACTGGCAGTGCAAGGCACAGCGGAAGAGTATAGTTTTTGATATACTTCAGATAAGGTTTCACGTCTTCAATGTCCAATATTGAATTTTTTGTGTCAAAATCCTTGAAATTGCCTGTGTTGTAGCACATCAGCACGCCGTAATCCACATCCGGCGGCGTTTGCGAGAGCTGATGGAGGCGTATTGTAGATGAAATTTTTATGTTCGGATAGTATCTTTTAAGTTGCAACCTGATATTTTTGAGAAATTCAAAGAAAGCACTGTTGGTCGAGGTTGTCCAGTCGCAGTCGAACTGCACCTCGTTGGGGGTGATGCCGTTGTATTCGCACATGGCATAGATTCTCCGGGCAAGGAAATTGCTGAACGACGGCCATTCTTTTATGGCTTCAGGAGTTATGAAGACCGTGGGCACGATTTCAACTCCGTCGGGCATCGAGTCGTTGAAGGTGATTGTAGCCACGGGAACGCACCTGTCGTCTGAAAGTGTGTCGGGGTTCACATCCACATCGAAAAAGCGCACATACATCTTTTGTATGTCGTTTTTTTTCAAGAACTCTTTCTCATAATCGTCAAGTTTGAAGATAGTGCGCCAATAGTAGATGGCGTTTTCCTGCCTGAGACTTTGTTTCGAGGTTTTTTTCTCGGCTGAACCTTTGTTGGAAGTTTTTTTTTCGACTAAGAAAATCGTTCCGAACACTACGAGCGTTGCCGCAACCAAGAAGATTACACTGGACTTATTCATACTGTGGCTTTCTTTTTTTTCTGCAAAAGTAGCAATAAAAAACAGAGGGAACACAGCGTTTTTCCGGGATTGTACAAAATGGCCGTTCCGTTGTACAAAATGCAAAGTGTACGCCGGGTATTCATAATTTGTGTACATTTGCAAAAAAATAAAAATCAGATGATACCACGATATTCACGTCCTGAGATGAGTGCCGTATGGACAGAGGAGAACAAGTTCGGCGCATACTTGAAAGTTGAGATAGAGGCTGCGGCGGCCTGGAGCAAACTCGGAGTCATTCCCGGGGAAGATGTGGAGAAGCTCCGCGAAAACGCCTCTTTCGACATCCAGAGGATTTATGAGATAGAGAAGGAGACTCGGCACGACATTGTGGCCTTCACAAGAGCCGTAAGTGAAACACTTGGCGAAGAACGAAAATGGGTGCATTACGGTCTTACCTCAACGGACGTTGTTGACACCGCCAACGGATTTCTCATCAAACAAGCAAACAATATAATTCGAAAGGATCTTCGGCGTTTTGCGGAGATATTGAAAAAGCGAGCCCATGAGTTTAAAGACACACCTTGTATCGGGCGCACACATGGTGTACATGCCGACATCACCTCTTTGGGGCTGAAATGGGCTTTGTGGTTTGAGGAAATGAAGCGCAACATTGAGCGTTTTGAATTTGCCGCCGCAGATGTGGAATGTGGAAAGATCAGCGGCGCGGTCGGCAACTTCGCCAACACGCCTCCCTTCGTGCAAGACTATGTTTGTGAGCAATTAGGTATAAATTCTGCACGGATTTCAACGCAGGTGCTTCAGCGCGACCGCCATGCGCACTATATGTCAACGTTAGCGCTCATAGCGTCCACGATGGAACAGATGGCTGTTGAGGTCCGCCACTGGCAGCGCACCGAACTGCGTGAAGCCGAGGAGGCGTTCGGGAAAGGACAGAAAGGTTCGTCGGCGATGCCACACAAACGCAACCCCATAGGCAGCGAGAATATGTGCGGATGCGCAAGGGTGATTCGCGGGTACATGGTCAGCGCCTACGAGAACATCCCGCTATGGCACGAGCGCGACATCTCACACTCCTCTGCCGAACGCATCATGCTCCCTGATGCGACCATCCTTCTCGACTATATGCTTAATCGCTTTGGCAATATCCTCGAAAATCTTGTAGTATATCCGGAAAATATGCTCAAAAACATCTATCTCACTCACAAAGTTATATTTGCTCAAAGAGTGATGACTGCATTAATCAACAAGGGTTTTTCACGTGAAAATGCCTACGATCTTGTGCAACCAATTGCCATGAAGGCGTGGTTCGAGGCCACCGACTACAAGGAACTTCTCTTCCAAAACGAGACAATTAGGCAGAACTTCTCAAAAGAAGAGTTTGACAATTGCTTCACATTAGAGTATTATTTAAAACACGTTCCCGAAATTTTTGACCGCGTATTCGGAAAATAGTCATTCTTTTAGCACATAAAACCTTACATTATGAACAACCTGCACATTTTGGGGAATAGAAATTCTCTTTTGAATGAATTTTTAGCCGAAGTTAGGAGTGCGGAAGTGCAAACCGATAGTATGCGCTTCAGACGAAACTTAGAGCGAATAGGTGAAATCTTTGCCTACGAGATTAGTAAAGTGATGCGATATGACGAACAAGATGTTACTACCCCGCTCGGCATAGCCAAAATACCACGTCTTGTGGAAAAAATTGTTCTTGCAACAATTCTGCGCGCCGGCCTGCCATTTCACCAAGGCTTTCTTAACTATTTCGACCATGCAGAAAATGCTTTCATCTCCTCCTTCAGGAAAAACTACAAAGACGGCTTGTTTGAAATCCAGATCGACTACCTTTCTTCACCGGAGTTGGATAACAAAACCCTTATCCTTTGCGATACCATGCTCGCAACAGGACAATCGTTGGCACTCGCATACGATGAACTTATGACAAAGGGTGAACCCAGCCATACCCACATAATAAGCATCATAGCAAGTAAACAAGGTCTTGATTTTGTGATGAGCAAACTTAATTCTAACAACTGTACTTTTTGGATTGGTGCTGTGGATGAAGAACTTACTGCCCAATCTTACATAGTGCCAGGTCTCGGCGATGCCGGCGATTTAGCCTACGGCATAAAGGAATAACCTATTCTCTTTCGCCCTTAAACTCGAAACCACAGGAAGTTACAGCTTTTTCTATTTTATCAGATGATGCTGTTCCCTCAACTGTTACAGTTTGCTGTTCAAGATTCACGTCAACGGATGTTACACCCTTGACGTTGCGCACGGCATTTTCCACTGAAGACTTGCAATGATTGCAATGCATGCCATCAACAACATACACTTTTGATTCTGAACCAACATTCTCTTTACGGAATCTTTCAAACAATTTCATAACGAAAGCATTTAAAATTAACAACAACAGCAAAACACTACAACTTGTCTTGAAAACAGGGAAAGTATAAGTGGTTTCCGGTACTTGGCAGCAGTGTTCCATCGAAACATTTGTAAAATGGAGCAATGAGTCGGTGTTGTTAAGCAAAAAACCAAATATGATTGCACCTAAAATTATAGTTATCAGATAGAGTGAAGTGAACTTTCGACCCATCGTCTTGTTTATCACCAATATGGAGCCGAAATTCACGGCCGGACCCGCCATCAACAGCACAAAGGCTGCTCCTGGAGTAAGGCCTTTTGCCAAAAGTGCCGCGGCTATGGGTATGCTTCCTGTTGAACACACATACATCGGCACGGCTACTACCAACATCACTAACATCTGGACAAATGGCATACCGCTGAACTGCAGGAAGAACTCATCGGGAATGGCAACCTGTATGACTGCGGCCAAGAGCAGTCCGAGGAGCAGCCGCGGCCCGATGTCCTGAATCATATTCACGTACGCATACCTGAAAATCTGTATCAATTTATTCTCGGCAGACTCGCTTGCAGTTGTGGTTTTAACCTGCTCATAGTCTTCTGACAAGTGGTTCTTCAACAATCTATTAACAAGAATACCGCCGACAATTCCTGTAACCAACGCTGCCGAAGGACGCACTATGGCGAACCCCAAACCCATAAGCGAGAATGTTGCCAATATAGAATCTATACCTGTTTGCGGGGTTGCTATAAGAAATGCCGCAACTGCTCCCTTTGAAGCTCCCTCGTTGCGCAAACCCACAGCCGTGGGAATCACGCCGCACGAGCACAACGGCAAGGGAATGCCCAGCAAAGAAGCACACAATACCGAACGGAAATCATTGTTGGTCAAATATCTGCGATAAAATTTCTTGGGTACAAAGACATGCAGCACCCCTGCCACCAAAAATCCTAACAAAAGATATGGCGACATTGCGTTCATGACGATGAGCAGTGACAAAAGAAAGTCTTTCATACGGCATAGTCTTGCGGCGCGAAAGTAAACATTTTTCACTCACTCCGTGTCATCTTTTTCGAGAAAAACGGAGTGCACTACAATTGTCATGTGGCCAATATCGCCCTCAGATTCGTGTCCGTGTAGGTTCGCCAGATGGTCAGTTTGATGGGTTTGTAGTCATCAAAGAGTTGTTTGACGAATTGGATTTCAAAAACCAGTCTGAAATCATTTTCTTCAGCTTCTTTAACAAACTCATGTTTCGTTCCTACTCGAGCCACTTTGATTTGATATAAGTCACGTATGCCTTTCCCTTTAATGTAAGGCATGAAGTAGTATAGTTTGTTTAATTTCACTGTCGAAGGAAATTTCTTTCCTGAAAAATACACTCTTGCATTTTGGGTGGTATAAGGAACAATGTATTTGTCGGGGACAAGGCAAACGAGGACATTTTTGGAATCGTCAAGTGAATTATTGTCTTTTTGTTTTTTCCTTGAGAATGGGTTTTTGACTATATTGATATCTTTAGGATACCTTTCATGCATATCAAACAAGTCAAGTTCGAAAAGTTTTGGAGGAAGCATTTCATGAGCAGTTGTATTTGCATTCTCAAATTGGCTTTCTTCGGGATTTTGAGCGTCAATATCGTTGAAAAGACGAATTAAAGAGCGTCCTATAGCAAATGCAAGGTTAACAGGAACTGCATTCCCTATTTGTTTGTACTGGTCCGAGATATTACCTTCAAATTCCCAGTAGTCAGGAAAAGTTTGAATCCGAGCATATTCTCGAACCGTCAAAGGTCGGGTTTCTGTAGGATGACAACGTTCTGTTTGTTTTTGAGCAGGCGCACAAGTCAATGTCAATGAAGGTTCATCCATTGACAGACGACGAGCCATTCCGGTTTTTCCACCCCCTAAATAGAAACTGCCACCCATATATTCTTTTTGTTCTTCTATTGGCAAGTCTCGCCAATCGCCACCTTCAGGAACCATAGCCATCACACGAGCCTTTTTAGCAGGATATGTTTGTCCCTGTGATTTAGGTACATCATTATCAAAAAGATCTCCGCTAAAAAAAGCATCGCGAAGAGTCATTACCCTGCGATAAGGATCAGGCCATCTAAATCGAAAACCCTGCTCATAAATGTCATTACGAATAGCTATAAGTATTAAACGTTCTCTTTTTTGGGGAACTTGATACATGATTGCTTTCAAAACTCTTGGTTCAACAAGCGTGTACCCTAGTTCTTTGACAGCATTACGAATAACACCTAATGTTCTGCCATTTTCATGGGATAATAATCCTTTCACGTTTTCTCCCATAAATACTTTGGGTTGGATTTCGCGTACGGCACGTGCCAATTCAAAAAACAAAGTTCCACGAGTATCGTTCAAGCCACCCTTTTTGCCAGCGTATGAAAATGCTTGACAAGGAAATCCACCAGAAAGAAAATCCACTTTGCCTTGAAGTGGTGTAAAGTCCACTTGATGAATATCACCTTCAAGCACATTCCATTCAGGGTGATTCCTTTTCAATGTTTGGCAGGCCATAGGGTCTATTTCATTCAACAAAATGTGACGGAACCCCGCCAAGTGCATACCAAGAGCCAGACCTCCGGCTCCGGCAAAAAGTTCAACTGATGTGAAATCACGAAGAGGGGCTACATGAAATTCATCATCCCATTTTGTATTCAACATCTCTTTAACAGCTTCAACATCTGTTAGTTCTTCCATATAGAAACCTTTTTTGCCTTTTTCATTGGTATGATACGGATACACACCATTTTCACCCCACTTTTGAGCCGTAGAAAGTGAAGTTCCTGTGAGGTCGGCTAAGTTAGATGCAGATAAAAACGTGGGCATTATAAACCTCCTTTATCTTCAATTTCTTCTGCGATTTCTTCTATTTTGGATATAATCAGATGGCTACCATCAATATTATCCTCTTCTACAACTTCGCCAAATGCTTTTGCGAGATGATAGTAAAAATGCCTGTCACCTGTCAAGTGTTCCCAAAAATCCGCACCACAATAAACGGGACAAGTTTTGTCAATGTTTTTATAATTACTGGAAAGTTCATCCGCTTCACCGTATAAAACACCAACTATCATGTCACCAATATTGATATCCAATCGGTCAAGTCTGGCTTTGTTCTGCAGATGTGTAAAATGGCCTAATATAGTCGCAACATCGTCTTTGTTGATAGTTTGTGGACCCGCTTTACATTGGCAATATTTTTTACGTCCATCAATAGCATCAATAAACTCAATGTCAACACCATCAATTCCAGATGCAGAACCAGCAATCTCTGCCAATTGTGAAATGAAAATTTGAATGTTTTGGCCAAAACTTGTATTTATACTTGTACCGAGAATCCGAGGATATACTAAAGCTTTAGCAAGCGATACTGGTTCTGTATTTCCACAGAGAAAAGCTGCAAGATAGTTTACCAAGAAAGGATTTATTTTGAAATCCTTTAGTTTCAACGCCTTGATTTTTTTTAAATGATTAGGTATTATTATTTGTCGAAGATAAGATTTTCCACTATTGATAATGGACACTTTTTGTTCTTCTGTCATAATCCGTTTTATTTTAGTTGAGACTTTACCCCCTCTTCCCCCTCAAGAACACCTGCTCAACTTTGTTGCTTCCGAAGGCGTAGTTCATGAAATAGAGCGTATCCATCGGCTTGGTGATGAAGAAGTTGGCAATCTTTCCTTTCGTGATGGTGCCCAGCTCGCGCCAGACGTCCATGGCGTAGGCCGTGTTTATCGTCGTGGCGTTGACCGTCTCCTCAGGCAGCATCTTGTACATGACGGAACCCATGGCGAAGACCAACTGCATGTTGCCAGACGGGCAGGAGCCGGGGTTGAAGTCGGAGGCGAGCGCGACGGGCAGACCACCCTCTATCATCTTGCGGATGGGGGCGCACTGCATCCCGAGGAAGAAGGCCGCGCCGGGCAGCACCGTGGGCATTGTCTCGCTCTTGTAGAGGGCCGCAATCTCCTCATCGCCAGTATATTCCAAGTGGTCAACCGACAAAGCATTGTATTTCACGCCGACTTGGATGCCGCCGGAGCAGGCCATCTCGTTGGCATGGATCTTCGGGCGCAGACCGTACTTGATGCCCTGCATCAGGATGCGCTCGGTCTGTTCGGTGGTGAAGAAGCCCTTGTCGCAGAAGACATCCACGAAGTCGGCGAGCTCTTCGGCAGCCACCATCGGAATCATCTCGTTGATGATGAGATCCACGTAGCCGTCGGGATTGTCCTTGTATTCCAACGGCACCGCGTGGGCGCCGAGGAAGTTGGCCTTGATGGTGAGCAGGGAGTTCTCTTTGAGCTTGCGGATGACACGCAGCATCTTGAGCTCGTCCTCGGTGGTGAGGCCGTAGCCGCTCTTGATCTCGCACGCACCCGTGCCGAAGGAGGCCATCTCCTCCAACCGCTGCCAGGCCTGGTCGTAGAGCTCCTCTTCCGAGGTCTCGTGCAGCCGTTTCGCGGAGTTGAGGATGCCGCCGCCGCGCTTGAAGATCTCCTCGTAGCTCAAACCCTTGATTTTGTCGATGTACTCCACCTCGCGGCTGCCCGCATACACGATGTGCGTGTGCGAGTCGCAGAAGGTGGGGAACACGAACTTGCCCGTGGCGTCGATTTCCTCAACCGGTCCCTTAACTTTCTTCAGGATGTCGGGGTTGAAGTCCTCCATCTTGCCGAACTCCTTGATCTTCTCCCCCTCTGTGAGCAAATATGCATTTTCGATGACAGGAAGGTTCATCATCTCCTTGCCGGCGCGGAACTTCACGGTTTTGGTCTCCGCCTGCACCAACTGCTTTATGTTTTTTACTAATATTGCCATAATTCTGCTGTTTTTTTGTTAGTCTGAAAGCGAATATCCGAATTTTTTCATCAAAATTTCATTGTTCCTCCAGTCTTTCAGCACTTTCACTGAAAGGTCAAGGTAGATGTGTTTCTGGAGAAAGTCCTCTATCGACGCCCGCGCGTCGGTTCCGAGCTTCTTGATTGCCGAGCCTTTGCTTCCTATGATTATTCCCTTCTGCGTGGGTCTTTCAACATAAATCATGGCGCCAATGCGTATTATGTCGGGTTCCTCTTTGTAACTTTCCACCACAACCTCCACGCTGTAGGGAATCTCTTTCTTGTATTGAAGCAGAATCTGCTCGCGTATGAGTTCCGACACAAAAAACCTCATCGGCCTGTCGGTAAGCGCGTCTTTCGGGAAATAGGGCGGACAAACGGGAAGAAGCTCTATGATACGGTTTCTCAATGGTTCAATGCCGGTGCCGTTGAGTGCAGAAATCGCGAAAATGCCGGCCTCGGGGAAAACCTCTGACCAGTGATTTTTTGATGCCTGAACCACTTCCTCGGTGTATTTGTCGGTCTTGTTGACAATGAAGATTACAGGAATGCCCATCTTCTTGATTTTTTCCACTAATTCGCCGTTGAATTTTGTCTCTCCGCATTCAATCATGTAGAGAATGATGTCGGCGTCCTGCAATGAGTCGGTAACAAAGCGCATCATGTACTTCTGCATTGTGTATGCCGGGTCGAGAACGCCGGGAAGATCGGAGTAAACAATCTGGTAGTCGTCGCCGTTAACTATGCCCTTGATCCTGTGGCGCGTGGTCTGCGCCTTTGAGGTCATAATCGAAACCTTCTCCCCTACAAGCTGGTTCATCAGCGTGCTCTTGCCGACGTTCGGGTTTCCTATTATGTTCACAAAACCTGACTTGTGTACGTTGTCTTGCAGTATTTGGTCGTTAACGTTTTCCATATAATCTATTGTTGTTTTTGGTTGAAGAACTCTAACTTCGGCGACAATTCGCCTCTCTTGAATGTTATGTAACTGTAGGTGCCGAACCAGTCGCCGGCGTTGAAAAAGACACTGTCGTCGGTCAGTACGTGCCTGACCGGTATGTGCCTGTGCCCGAAGATGAAGAAGTCGAAATGCTCGCGCTCAAGCATGTCTCGCGCGTATTGAACCTGGTGCTCCGACTCGTATCTGAACTCCATGTCGGCTTCAGAATGTGAGTTTCTGGATTTGAAGGAGAAGAAGCGCGCGATGGCAAAGGCAATGCGCGGGTGCAAGGCACTGTACAACACCTGGTTTGGCTTGAAATTGAAGATTTTCTTGATGAAGTTGTATTTTCCCTGCCTACCGCCGAGCCCGTCGCCGTGCGCGATGAGAAAACTCCTGCCGTTGATGGTGAATTTCTGCTCTTTTCGATATATCTCCGCCCCGAAAGACTCCTTGAAGTAGTCGCGGACCCACATGTCGTGGTTGCCGGCAAAATAGTGGATACGAATTCCTCTGCTTTTCATGCCGTGCAGCAGACTGAAGAGACGGAAATAGCCCCTTGGCACAACATCCCTGTACTCGAACCAGAAATCGAAGATGTCGCCCAAAAGGAAGAGATGGTCAATCTTGCCGTTCTCAGACAAAAGTTGCAGCAACAGGCATTCGCGTAGTTCGCTGTCCCGATCTTCGGGCGCGCCTAAATGGGCGTCCGACACGAAAAGGCAGTCGCCATACAGTTCTATATGTTCGTCCCTCTCCTCGGCCATCGTGTCAGAACTTGTTCACCCATTCTGCGACTTCAGTGGCCGAGATGTTGTTCATGCACTTGAAGTGCTTGCGCTTGCAGCTTTTGCTTCCGTAGCTTGAACACGGACGGCAGTTCAGCGGACAAACCTCGAAGTTGCGGAACTTGTCGCGCTCGCCGGGCATGTACGGGTAGTAGCCGTATTCGGGAATGGTCGCGCCGAAGACCGCCGCAATGGGCTTGTGCAGCGCGGCTGCGATGTGCATCAGCCCGGTATCGCCGGTTATCACGCAGTCGGCATGTTCTATTATCGCCGCCGACTGGTACAGCGAGTATTTCCCGCAGCCGTTGCAAGCCCTGTCGCCGAGCTGGGATACAACATGCTCCCCGTCCTCGGCCACGTCGCTGCCGCCCAAAAGCATTATCGGCTTGTGAAGTATGCTGCCGATCTCCACAACCTTGGAAACGGGTATCCGCTTTGTATAATGCTGGGCCGCAAGCACTATCGCCACAAATCCGTCCTCAAAAACCATCGGAAGGTCATCTTCGTCAAAACCCTTGTCCTCCGGAATGTGGAATTCAAGCCCCTTGTGGTCGTTGTGAACGTTCAGCGGTTTTACCGCCTCAAAATAACGCTCAACAATGTGCGTTTCCGGCAAACCGTTCATTTTCAAATGAATGCAAACCCATTTTGAAAAATTGTGTTTGTGGAACGTGTGGTGCGGCACATTCAGCTTCCGCACTATCCGTCGCGAACGGAAATTCTTCTGCAAGTCGATGACCTCGTCGAAATTCTCCTTTCTCAACTCATCGACAACAACCTGCACATCGTCTGTGTCATAAATATGGACCTTGTGGATGCGAGGGTTGTTCTCAATGACATTCGCGAAGTTCTTTTTTACAAGGAAATGTATCTCCGCATCGGGAATCTGCTCGTTCACTGCTCTAACCACTGGGGTCGTAAGCACTATGTCTCCAATTGAACTTAACCTGATAATCAATATCTTAGGTTGCGAGGGGGGGTGTATTTCGTCCATATATTGTTTGAAAATTAGTTCTTTGTGCTTATTTCATGGTTGTCAACAGGAGTTGAATATATCTTCAGCATGTTCTCGCGCATTTTCTCAAACGGAACATCGGCAACATGCGATTTCATCTCCACATAACTCTCGAATCTTGTTTTCTCTTCAGGTGTGTAGCAATCCTCGTATTTGCCGTCGCCGTGCAAAATGTCGTGGGCGATGTAGTTGTTGGGAAAGAGTGTGTATTTGCTGTATATCTGGTTGTCTATAATGCGGCATACGTAATTGAGCTTGTCGTTGTTCGGAAGATTGTCGGGCACTGTGTCGAACTCTTCGTCAAGAGTCTTTCCGATAGTTAGGCTTATGCGCCCTTTCTGTCCGAAAATGCCCTGTTTTATGCTGTTGAAGTCCTCTCCCGGCTGCTTCTGGTAAATCTGATGTTCGCTAATTGCCACTTCACGGGCTTTCAGCCAGTCGCACGGCTCGTATTCGTATGAAATAATCACCGGTGTGATGTTCATTTTCCTGAGCGTTTCCACAGGATTGTTGCCATCGCCCATGCAGATCATCTTCAAAAGCCCCTGCTTCGTCTGGTCGTTCCCGTCTTTTGTGCGCCCGTCGCGCTGCGCAATCCACACCGACTCGTTGTCCATGAACAGGGAATGCCGGATGTAGGCCGCCAATGTCTTCGAATTTTCAAGTTTTTCGCGCAAAGTGCCGCTTCGTTTCACCTTTATCATCTTGTTGAGCTTGGCAATCTCCACAAGCAGCGGCGTGGTGAAGAGGTTGTCTCCCATGGCAATCCGCGATGTCTTCCGGCGCTCCACGAAAAAGTAGTACTGGAGCAACGCCGGGTCGAAGGTTATGTCTCGGTGGTTGCCAATGAAAAGGTACGACCTGCCGGACTCTATGTTCTCAATTCCCGACAAGCTGAGCCCTTTCGACGACTGCGCGAGGAACGCGTCAATGAACCTCTTGTCAAAGTCCACCTGCACCTCCTCAATGGTGCCGAATCTCTCCAAGTCCCTGCGGAAATCGTCAACAGTGTAGCCCGAAAGACACATCTTCAGCGCGTCGGCAAAGCGCCTGTCCTCGGTAAGCCTCAAATATGCCTCCTTGAATTCTGAATCGGTATATGGTCTGATATCCTCGAAATCCATTTCAAAAAAATACAGGGCGCAAAGGTACAAAAAAGTTTTAACCTAACATGATGTAAAGGTCGGGATATTGGTGCGGCGACTCTTTCTTGTGGCGAGTTAGCGCGAACGCCATCGTGAGCGTCCCTATGCGCCCGCAATACATGTTCACCACAAGAATCAGCTTCGCCATCCAGTTCCATTCAGCGCACGCCCCCGTTGAAAGTCCGCATGTGGTAAATGCCGAGGAGGTCTCGAAAAGAGCCTCCAAAAGGCTGACATCAGGCTGAACTACGGTGAGCATGAAACATGAAACCAATATGAAAGTGGCCGACATCATCAGTATCGTGGTCGCCTTCTCCACCAATGTCGGCGAGATGGCCTTGTGGTCGAACTCTATGTTCTTCTTTCCCTTTATTGTAGCAAAGACCGACTTCACCACTATGAAAAACGTGGTGGTCTTTATGCCGCCGCCGGTGGAACTGGGCGAGCCGCCGATGAATATAGCCACCAAAATCATAATTATTGTGGACAATTTCATCGCATTGACATCCAGCACGTTGAACCCGGAAGTTCTGCATGTGGTTATCTGAAACACCGATGTGAATATCTTGTTACCCAAACCGTCCACGTCCTTCAGCACGCCGTTGTATTCCATCATGAAAAACATCACGCTGCAAACCCCGATGATCAAAAATGTCACCCAAAGCACAATCTTGGTCTGCGGCATGAGACTTTTCCAGTTGAACTTGTTCCTCTCGCGAATGTACCTGTAACTGAAGAAGTCCCTTATCGTAACGAAGCCTATGCCCCCAAGGAATACCAGCGCCATTATTACAACCTGCGGAAAATAGCTCCCCGCAACGCCGAGGTTCAGCAAACTGTCGTCAATCAACACAAAACCGCCGTTGTTGAACGCCGAGACTGTGTAGAACAACGAGAAGAAAAGATTCTGCCTGTCTGAAATGAAAAATCCCGTTGACTTCCAATAAGTGAACAGAAGCGCCGCGCCGGCCAACTCTATTATGAATGTAGTAAGCACGATGCTGCGGAGAAGCGACACCGAGTCTGAAAGCCTGTCCGACGACATCATGTCGCGTATCATGTACTGGTAACGCAAACCCACCATTGAACGCGACAGGAAAGTGGAGAAGAACGTCGCAAACGACAAAATGCTCATTCCGCCCAACTGTATGAGCATCAAAATAACAAACTGCCCCTTTATGGTGAAGCAGGCCGAGGTGCTGACGACCGACAGGCCGGTGATGCAGCTCGCACTCGTGGCGGTGAACAACGCGTCAATGAAGGAAATCCCGCCTACAGTCATCCTGGGCATCATCAAAAGTATGGTGCCTATCGATATGAGAAAAAGAAACGACCCCACCATGAGTATCGGAGGACTGAGATGATATTTGCCCAGCGTACTGCTCATCTTCGCCAATTCAACCAATACCATTATCAGGAAGTAGAACTGTATGAATATCAAGTAGAAGTTTTCGAAATTGTCGTAGTTTACAATGCTGAAATGGAAAATGTTCACTGATATGAACTGGAATATCAGGAAAAGAATGATTATGAACTCCACCCACGACTTTTTGAGATACTCCGAACGATGCAGCGAGTAGAAAAGAAGAATGAAATATTTCGCGACATAGAAGAAAAGGCTTCCGTGAACGACGAACCTTATGAGATTCTTCGCGAATGACGAGATGTAGAGGCCATGGTAGCAGAAGATGCAGGCAATGGTCAAAACTGACACCGCCAGACTGACAATCTGGAGTATGCGCTGGATACGATCCTTGTTGTTTGCGATGTGTATCCTCTGCCTGCCGTTGTACTCACCCCTGCTCCCGAACAAGTGCATCACAGGTTGATTTTGATGAAGTTGTCGATGTCGCGGTCCTTGCCGAACAAAACAAACACATCGTCTTTATTGATAACCGTAGAGTTGTCAGGAACGCCTATGACGTGCTGCTTTTTTGTAAGCTCCTTGTTTTCAATCTCTTCAAAGGTTCTGCGTATTGTCACTAAACTCAGATGATGGTTGTCGCGGAAGTTCACGTCCCCGAGAGTAAGTCCCTCGAGCCTGTCGGGGGCTATTATGGAAGCAATCCTGTACTCGTCGGGAAGCTGGAGATAGGAGAGTATGTTGGGGTTGCTGAGGCGCTCCGCAAGCAACGTGGCAAGCTCGTCCTCGGGCGAAAGAAACTCGGTGATGCCCATCTTCTCGAGAATGGTCTGCTGGTGCGAGCCCTTCGTGCGGCAGTATATCTTCTCTATCCCGAGGTCGATGAGGTTCGAGATGCACAGAAGACGCTCCACGAAATCGTCCCCGATGGCCACAATCACGGCATCGAAGTCCTTGATGTTCTCGTTGAGAAGCGCGCGCTTGTCGGTGGCGTCCGTGCATACCGCGTACGCCACGTCATCGCTGATGTGCTGCACCTTCTTCATGTCCTTGTCTATGACCAACACCTCGAAACCCTTCTCCGACAACGCCAGACTTATTGCCTGCCCGAACTGCCCTGCGCCTATTACCGCGAATTTTTTCTGTGCCATTTGAATGTTGTTTGCAAAACGGCGAAAATACAAAAAAAGCGACAACCTCGTTTTTTGAGATTGCCGCTTTCAGATAATGGCTATGAAAGCCCTGTCATCTCCACTTGCTTTTGAAAGCCGTGCTTTTCCCTGACCAGAGCCGTTATGACAGGTTATTACATGGCTTAGGCAATATTAAGTTCGAGATTCAGGACGTTTTGATTGTCAGAATATCTGGATGCCGACTTCCCATTTGGGCAGGTCGTTGGCGAATTTGTCCTTTTTCAGAATGTTGGAGATGCGGTACTGACCGTAGATCGCGGCGAATCTGGTGATGCCCACGCGCAGGCGCACGCCATAGTCGAGGTGGTTCATGTCGTTGCGCCAATATCTCCTCTCCTTGTATTTGAAACGCTCGTCTCCATATCTCCCCACAAACTTGTAGCGGCTGCCGGTGTTCCATTCCCCGAAGATGCCCGTGTCCAAATACCACCAGTTGCTGCCAGCACTGCCCAAGAAGAAACGCTGTAACAGCTCCAAGTCGAACTTGGTGACCTTGAGGTTGCTCTTCACCGTGGCAAGTTCGCTCAAGTCCATCGGGACAAGGCTCTCCACTGGCACAAGGTTGCGGTCAACGGAATACCACGACGAGCCGAATCCGAGACGGAAACCCAATCCGTAGCATTTCACCAAACGCCAGCTGTTGTCGAGGGAGAAGGTGAAGGAGCGCGACACGCGGTTCTGGTTGTCGGCCATCGGGAACAAAAACTGGTTCGAGACCCACCTTGTCGGAATCATGAACGAGGCATTCAGCACCAAACGGAGCCGGTATCTGTCAGGGAAGTATTTCTCGTAAATGTAGTCCGTCGGGGATTTCGATATTCTCAAATATCCATATGCAACCGTGTCGGCCGCCATAGGGCTTTTCTGCGCGTTCGCAATGCCCAGGACGGCGCAGAAGATAATGGCAATGATTGTTGTTTTTTTCATATCAATATTTTTTTGTGATTAGTGATTGGTGATTAATCACTATTCACTATCTCGTTAAAATCAATCCCCAGCAACCGCATATTCTTCAGAAATTCCGGCACCTCCTCTTCGAGAAACTCCTTCTTGCGAATGGCGAGGATTTTCTCCGTCGCGTCCTCGTTGATGAAATATCCGATGCCGCGCTTGTTGCTGATAATGTCCTGATTCTGAAGATACTCGTAGGAACGCATGACGGTGTTTGGATTCACCTCGAAGGCCACGGCTAACTCGCGCACCGACTTGGCCCGCTCGCCAGGCTTCCAGCTGCCCGACAGAATCTGCTCGAAAACCCAGTTCACAATCTGCCGGTATATGGTTTGTGTACTCTTGAAATCCATAATCATGCCTCCGTTTCTCTCATTCTCAAAAAACTCATCGCGTAGCAATAAACAATCGTAATGCAGCAGAGAACATAAGGGAACCAGTCTTTGCCGGATGTGATATAGCTTTCAGTCTTGATGTAATTCCTCGAAAAGGAGCCTGCCGGAAGAACGGCCTTTGCGTTGAGCCAGACAGTAACGGTTGTTATTAACCCCAATACCGTTGAGACAACAAAGCCCGTGAGCAGAAGTTTCCAAAACGGACTTTTCCTGAAATATATGGCAGCGAAGAACGCTATGGCAATGCTCGTGTAAAGCAGCAACACACTCATCCATGAAGAAGGAAATGCACTTTTGAACAGGTCAGATGTGAACATGAGATCAGGGTTGAAGATTTTCGCCAGACCGAAGCCCAACAGCAGGCCTATGACAAAGGATAACGCGATGCCAAATACATAGTAGATGTTGGCCAACAGCATCCCCGTAACCACTTTCTCCGCATTTGTGGCGGGAATCATCAGGTAGTGCATCCGGCTGGACGGACTCTGCAGTTTTGAAAACAGTCTGCAAGGATAATAGACCATCAGAATTACGGCGGCAAAACTGGTTACGCCCGTGTCGAACGGCGACATCAGCATGGAGAACAGCGCGATGGCCAATATGATTACGAAGTTGAATATTAGGTCGTTTTGCCAATTTTCATAGAAATAGGCCTTTAATAATTTTGTTATATTATTGATATTCATAATATTACGATTTTATTGGTTTGACGATTCGGTTTGATTATCGGACTGGGCTTCATTGTCTGTTTCAGTCACCGTGTAGGTGTCAGAGGTCTCATCCATGGCATCGCGGATTACCATTTCCAACGAATCCAAATTCCGTTCCTCGTATTTTATTCTGCCGCTGCGGTAGCCGGTCTGGAAGTCGATGGTGTAGCCGATAATCAGACCTAAAACGAGGACAATGGCGGTGATGATTAATATCTTATTCGTATATTTCTTCATAATCTTTTGATTTTAAGTTTATTGAAACATTTCTGTAAATTCCTTTTTGTTTTGGACGGCGGCGTTGAAGAGCAGTTCCAAGTCCAAGGCGGAGTCGATGTGGTTGATGTTTTCCTTCACTTGATAGACACCGCGCGGGGTCTCTTCCGTGTAGAACACTTTGCCTTCCTGAGATTTCTGGTTATCGACATCGAAAAGCAGCTTGTCGGTGATGACGTCGCCGGGGGCGTTGAGAATCATGCGGCCGTTGTCGAGGATGGAGACCGCGTCGATGAGGCTGTGCAGGTCGCGCACCTGATGCGTGGAGATGATCACGGTTTTCTGCTCGTCGGCGTAGGACGCCATGATTTTGCGGAAGATGCTCTTCGACGGGATGTCGAGGCCGTTGGTGGGCTCGTCCATGATGAGCAGCGGCACGTTTGTTGCCAACGCGAACGCAATCATCACCTTCTTCTTCTGGCCGTGCGAGAACTTGTCGATGAAGCCGGGCATGTTGTCCATCTCCATCTCCGCGAGGTATTCCATGAACTGTTCATGGCTGAAGTTGGGGTAGAACGGCGCGAAGGCAGCCTCGAACTGCTTGATTTTAAGGTGCGGGACATAGATTTCCTCTTGCAGGAAATAGACATCGCTCAGCTGCGTTGCGGAGCGTTTGAGGGCGGGTTGCCCGTCGATAAGGGCGTTGCCGGCCTGCGGGAACAACAGACCGGTCATGATTTTCAGCAGGGTGGTCTTGCCTGCACCGTTGCGACCGAGCAGTCCGTAGAGGTGTCCAGCCTCCAACTGCCAGCTCACCCCGTTGAACAACATCCGGTTTGCATCGTACCCGAATTGGACATTTTCTAATTTTATCATACCTTTATAATTTTTTTGATTAGTGTATTAGTAAACTATAACACTGCAAAAGTAATACACTGACACATACGATGAGCATATTTTTAAAATTTTTTTATAGCTGATAATCAGGTGTTTATAAAAAATTGTTGAAAATGATTATGATTTTTCTGCCATTTTTTCGGAGAAAAATTGATTTCAGAGGATGATTTTGTGTTTATGACAGACCCTGAATTTCTTAGTTTCTCAATTCTCAGTTCTCAATTTCTTAATTCTAACCTTCCCCCTTCTCCATGCGCAATGAAAAGTATTTATTTTCTTTTTTCGTTGAGGTATCTTTATTTAAAAAAAAATTATCTTTGCAGGGTGAAAAGCATATCAAATGACGGGAATACAGTTAAAAATCAATTTTTTATAAATTTCAAAATTATGGAGAAAGTTTACATTTTTAAGAGTCTGACCGAGAAAGTCAGGGCTTTAGTCGCCATGGCGTTGGTAACGCTATTGGCGGTTGGAAACGTTTTCGCCGAAACTGTTACATACGTTTTTGCGGAACACTACGAGAACGGTGCTGAATTGGGAGACGGTGTCATCAACGACATTCTTTCATTCACGTCCAGCAAGGGCTCGGCATCGAACACACCGAAAGTTTACACGGAGGGTAGTGTTGGTGCAAGGTTCTATTATTACAGTTCCGGCAACGGCAATTCAATGACCATCAATGTGGCTGACGGCTACGTGATAACCGGAATTGAATTGGCCGCCGTTGGAAACTACACCCCGACCGTTGGCTATGTGGCTGACGGAGGAGACGCGGCCACAGTTGCCGTGGAAGGCGGCGTTTACACGATTTCAGGATTGGCGGCTGCCGAAAGCCTGAAATTCTACAATGCAAACACTTCGAACACGCAATTGCGCATATCTTCAATCACAATTACTTACGTGGTTGAAGGCAGTACTCCGGTTGTTTTTGTGAACAAGCCTACATTCTCGCTTCCCGGTGGAACATATTACACAACGCAGACTGTTGCTCTGACTTGCGCTACTGAAGGCGCGCTTATTTATTGCTCCATCAACGACGGCGAGCCTGTTCTCTACAACTCACCGTTGTTACTGAACGAGACATCAACCGTGAAGGCTTACGCGGTTTTGGGCGAGACCCAGAGCGCGGAGGCCACGGCAACATACACATTCATCACACCCACGGCTCTTGACAACATAGCAGCCTTCAAGGCAGCCCCTAACGACGAGTCCGTAATCTACAAAATCAACACTGACGTAACATATAATTTCAAAGCCAACGGCAACATGTATGTGCAGGACACATCTGCCGGCCTTCTGATTTACGACCACAGCGTAATTACAAACACATACAACCCGGGTGATGTTATCTCCGGAGGTCTTATCGGAACAAGGAAAGTTTATAACGGACTTGTTGAGATGATTCCTGTTGCAAACCCGGCAACGGGCGTTGCAGGCACACCGATCCTTCCGGTAGTGGTTACCATGGACGAGATTCTTGCAAATCCCGAAGCTTTCATGTCAAAGCTCGTCACTGTAGCCAATTGCAGACTTTCTGACAAGGAGTTCAAGACAACCGGCTCGGCAGAATATGCCGAAATCTACCAAGGAGGAGACACAATGCAGATACGCAATGCCTTCAAAACTATCGCGAAGACTTTCACAGCCGATCAAATTGCCAAAATCACAGGTTTTGTGGGCTATTTCAAGAACAGTTCCAGTGAAGCTTACCAGATATATCCGCGCAGCCTTGACGACATCGAGTTCGTAGAGACCGAACTGCCGCTCACTTTCGACTTTGAAAGCGAGAACGCATGGACTCTTGTTAACGGCGAGAATGTTAACAAATGGTACATTGGCCAGGCGCAGGGCTTCGACAACAGCAAGTTGTTCGTTTCATCATCCAACGGTTTGACCAACAAATACGATATTACAAAGGCAGCGGTTTCACACGCTTGGAGGTATGTAACAATGCCCGAGACTGATGTGATACTCAGCTTCGACTACAAGGTTGCAGGCGAAGCCAACAACGACTACTTGCAAGTGTCGATTCTCGATGCAGGCGCAGATGTTGTTGCAGGCACACTTCCAACCGACTACATAGTTCGTTTGCAAGGCGAGAACGAATACAAGCACTACGAAATCACTCTTCCCGCTTCATACGCAGGCGCGAAGAAACTTGTATTCACGTGGAAAAACAACGGTTCTGCAGGTAATCAGACTCCCGCCGCTGTTGACAACATAGAACTGAAATCAACATGTACGGCTGTATCCGGACTCACAGCGACTGTAGAGAATCATACAGCCACCATCACTTGGACTGCTCCGGAAGGACAAGACGCATGGACAGTTGAATACAAGCCGGCAGGCAACTCTGTTTGGACAGCAGTGAACGTAAACGAGGCAACGGCAACACTTGAGAACCTCGGCAGCAACACCACATACGATGTGCGCGTGAAGGCTAACTGCGGAAATGTGTCAAGTCTTTATACAACTGCAAACTTTGCTGTACCTTGCGATGATCTTACTTCAGAAGAAATGGATATTACGATTGGAACAGGAACAACAAAAACATACTATGCTCCTACAGCAGCCTATTGGAAAAACGGTTGGGTTCAAATGATATATCCAGCGTCGAATTTTGAATCAGCCGGTTACATTAATTCCATCGCCTGGAATGTTAATACGTCAGGTTCGTATCCATATACCAACTTGAAGATATACATGGGTACTACAAGTGCTTCAAGCCACTCTTCAACCAACCAATGGTTGGCATTGGATGATTTGACCTTGGTTTATGAGGCAAATAACGGAACACTTGGAACGGCAACAGGTTGGGAGACTTTTGAACTGCTTTCACCATATTATTACAATGGTGAAGATAACCTTGTAGTTGTTGTTTCTCGAAAGTCGGATAATTATTCTTCCTATAGTTTTGGCTATAATAGTACGTTTAACTCTAATTCTGTAATTTACAGATCTAACGATTCTGATGCTTCTTACGCAGAACATCCAGGTTCATTTTCCGGAACTTACAATGGTAACCTTCCTAACATGAAGGTTGACTACCTCGGCTATGTTTGCGGCGACGCTGTTTGCGAGGTTCCGGCGAATGTGGTAGTAAGCGACGTGGCCACCCACAGTGCAAAGCTTGCCTGGGAAGGCGAGGCTGAGACCTACAAGGTGGCTTACAAGGCAGAAAGCGAAGAAGAGTGGACTGTTGTTGAAACAAACAACACCGAATACACTTTGACAGAGCTTGCCGATAATACAATATATAACGTGAGGGTATCCGCTGACTGCGGCGAGACCGGCGTTAGCGGCGAGGCTGCAGCTTCATTCACCACAATTGCTGAATGTATTGTTCCCACAGGTCTGGCAGTTGCTCACGATGTGGCTGCAACAACCATCACCTGGACACCGGTTGCAGGTGTTGAGGCATACGAAGTGCAATATGGCGTGAACGGCTCTTCCGAAGTGAATACAATAGTTGTTGAAAATGCTTCTACATTGCAGTTGATTGGCTTGACAGAGAATACTACATACAAGGCAACAGTAAGGGCTTTGTGCGGCGAGGAGTCGGCAAGCGAGTGGGCAACGGCAATCACCTTCAACAGACCTACCATCTGCACAGCACCGACACAAATAGCTGCTTCAGACATCACAACCACTTCTGCCAAGTTGACATGGGCGGAAGGCGATGCAAGTTCCTGGACTGTTGAGTACGGCGTTGCAGGTTTCACTCTCGGCGAGGGTACAACTGTTACAACGAACACCAACACTGTAAATATCACAGGACTTACACCTACCACAAACTACGATGTATATATAAAGGGCAACTGCAACGGATTCCTCAGTCCATGGTCATCAAAGGCAACGTTCTCTACCGACTGTGCGCCTATCACAATCACAGCCGCTGCGCCGTGGTTTGAGGACTTCGAGGGTTATGCCGGTTCGGGAGAGAAGAGCTTCAGCACTTGCTGGGCTACACCGGTCAAGTCTTCCTCAAATGCACCTTTCGTTTATTGTAATTATTCATATTCAGCACACTCTGGAGTTAATTCCGCAGAATTGAAGGGAACAACAAATCAGGAGAATGTGCTTGTGTTGCCGGCATTCACAAATGACATCAGCACATTGCAGCTTTCATTCTATGCAAACACAACAGCATCTTCAGTTGATAACGCCGGCACTTTTGAAGTGGGTTACGTTACCGATGCGGAAGACGGTTCGACTTTTGTGGCTTTGCAGACGATAACACCAACATCTGCCATGCTTAACAGATCAAATTCCGTGTTCCAGGGTCCGTTCGACTATTCAGCGGTTGCCGCACAGGGCGCGAGAATGGCTATTCATTTCAAATCGTCTTACGGCTCTTATTCCGCCACATCGTGGAACTTGGACGACTTCACAGTTTCCATTATACCGAATTGTCAGGAGCCAATGAACTTGACAACAACAGAAGTTGGTTCTGAAGATGCAACGGTTGCTTGGACTTCTGTTGGTGACGAAGAAACCTGGCAAATACAATATGGAGCGCAAGGTTTTGAACTTGGTTCTGGTACTATTGTTGAGGTTAATACAACAACATTCAAAATTGAGAATCTTCAAACAGGTACAGCATACGATGTTTATGTAAACGCACTTTGTGGTCCAGGTAACGAAAGTGAGTGGATTGGTCCTGTTACTTTTATTCCTTCTATAAAATGTACATACAAACTTGTGTTGAAAGACAGTTATGGAGATAGTTGGAATGGTGGAAAACTCACAGTAACCCAAAATGGTACATCACAAGTATTCCAAATGGATGGCAGTTATAGTAATAGAATTTATGAACAAACGTTTTATGCTCATTTATTAAATGGTGTAGATGCTACATTTACTTACACTTCGGGCAGCTATGCCGGAGAAAATTCATTTGAGATCTTTGATAATGAAGACAATTTGGTATGGTCATTATCAACAGGCACCGACAACAACGGCGCAAACCACACAGTAACTCCAAATTGCGGCGGCGACACTCCGGAACAACAAGAATGTGAATACACCATCGTTCTCGGAGATTATTACGGTGACGGCTGGACAGGCAGCTATTCCGGTGCTGCGGTTGGTTCGCTTACCATAAAGCAGAATGGCACTACAGTTGCAACTTACGGCATGGAAGATGGATATTCAGAGACGCATACACTCTCTTTGTCAGACACAACTGAAACTGAGATAATACTGATGCCGGACTATTACGGCGATGAGATGTCGGTGAAGATAACCGATGCAAGCGGCAATGTGATTTGGGAGATAGAAGAGGGCGAGCTTGACGGTTATAATCCTAATCCTGATCCTGTAACATTCACGTTCACAACAAACTGTGGCGACGGCCCTGCAACATGTGTTAAACCCGAAAATCTTGTAGTTGAGAATGTTACCGGCTCTTCGGCTGATTTGAGCTGGACGGGCGACACGCTCACCAACTATGAGGTTTCCTACAAGGTTGCAACCGATGCAGAGTGGACAACAGTTACAACCACAGGCATCACCTACGCGCTTACGGGCCTCACTGCCAACAAGACCTACGTTGCACGCGTGAAAGCCGTTTGCGATGTTGAGAACAACTACACCAACGAGGTTATGTTCTTCGCAACCGACGGCGTGGCTTGCCAAGATGTTGAAATTGGAACAACCACAATGCAGACAACACAATACCTTCCTGTTTACAGCTACTATAACAACTCATATTCCCAGCAGATTTACACTTCAGCAGCAGTTGGAGAATCAGGTAATATTACAAAAATCGCTTTCAACTACCAACCTTCTTCCCCGATCGCCAAGAAACCTAATGTAAAGATTTACATGTCTCAAACCGACAAGACATCATTCTCCAACAGCACTGACTGGATAACGGAGAACCTTGTTGAGGTATATTCGGGTCCGTTCAACTGCGTGCAAGGCTGGAACGAGTTTGAATTGAGCACACCGTTCGCGTATGATGACACGAAGAATGTTGTTGTAACCCTTTCACAGGAGAGCAGCTGGGAAACTGGAAAAGTTTTCTATGGTACTTTGACAACGGAAAATGTTGCCATATACTGGGGTAATGACTACAGTTCATGGAGCACCAGCAGTTCAGGCACTTTGTCAAAGACACACAGCAACATCAAATTCACAGTTTGTCCTGCAGAGGGCGGTATTACAGAGGTGTCTCTTACAAGCATCGAAAACATCCCGAACTCATGCGACTTGTCGAATGTACCTGTTACTATAAACTACAAGAACCTCGGTACTGTTGAGGTAACCGCTTTGGAAGCTTATTACAAGCTGAGCGACGGTTCAATAACACACGAAACCATCACTTTGAGCGAGCCGTTGGCAAATGGCGAGTCGGCAGCCTACACATTCAACACTCTTGCCAACATGCCTGACAACAGCAATCTGACAGCATGGATTGAAATGGTCGGCGACGGCAACTTCGGCAACAACATTGCAACATCCAACACAGTAAGCATAATCGAGCCCAAGGACGTTCCGTTTGTTGAGCAGTTCACAAACAACAACAACAGCTGGGCTATTGTTGACGACAACGACGACAATGTGAAGTTCGCAATCACGGGCGGCAAGGCCACATACACGTATAATGACTTGAAGAACGCCAACGACTGGTTGATTTCATCTTGTCTCTATATTCCTGCCGGACGCTATGAGGTTGCATACGACTACAACGCTGCAAACGCAAACTTCGTCGAGAACTTCGGCGTTTACTATGGAACGAAGACCGGCACCGACTACAACTGGGGCGAGGCTGTTGCAGAGCACACATTCTCAAATGCAAGTGCGGTAACTGCAAAGAACCAGATAGAGATTGCACAAAGCGGCATCTATTACTTCGGTATAAAAGCAGAAAGCGCTGCCGGCAACATGGGCTTCAGCATCGACAACTTCTCAATCAAGCCTCTTGTAAGGGTAACCGCAAACTATGCCGACAACGGTACAGGTACACCGGAGGGCGTGTTCTACACACCTGCCGACGAGCCTGTAACGATAACAATCGTTCCTGATGCCGGCTACCACGTGAACGCAATCTACAAGAACACACATCTTGTACGTGGCGCGAACGGCGACAATGCGGCCATAGAGTATTACACATTCACTCCGAACAACTACGACAATGTGTATGTAACATTCGCAAGCAACAGTTACGAAATCAACGCTACTGTTCAGAACCTGTATGTTACCGAATACAACGACAACGCTCTTGGCGCAACATACACACCTTCACACGAGACTTTGGCTCACGGTGCAACCCACACCGGCGTTATCACCGTGGCTCCTTACTATCACATCCACAGTGTTGTTGTAAACGGTCTCAACGTAACATCAGACCTCGTGCAGACCGGCGACAACCAGTACAAGCTCACGCTTTCTCCGATTGCCGAGAGCAAGAACATCAACGTTACAGCCGCTCTCGACAGCGCGAAGATAACATACGTTGTGAACGGCGGCCAGGGCACAATCAACAACACATTCGTTGTGGATGAGAACACCGAGTTGCCGGCAACCTACACCGTAACACTAAAGGGTTATTCAGACCTGCTCAGCACCGTCGTTCCGGCTCCCGGCTACCATGTTGAGAGCATCAAGATCGACGGCATAGAACACAACATCATCGAAGTTTACTCATTCGAGAAACTCATAGGCAACCATCTTGTTGAGGTTGTATTCGCCAAGAATATCTACAACATCACCACTAATGCTTACGGTGCCGGTACTGTAACGCCTGGAATGACATTCGAGTACAATCCTGCACTTGTATATGCATTCAAGGCCACGCCGACAACAGGCAACCACATTGCAAGCGTGCTGCGCAACGGCGTTGAAATGCCTGTTGCAGATCCGGAGGCCGAGTTCACCGACACTTTGAGAAACATCCTGAGCGACTACAACTATGAGGTTATGTTCGCTTCCAACACTTACACAGTTACAGCGACGGCAATAGGCAATGGTACAATCACATATCCTGGCGTGACGAGCTACAACTATGACGAAGACGTTACCTACACGGCAACCGCCGCTGATGGCAGCTACATCGCGTCTGTTGTTGTTGACGGTGTTGAGACCACCTACACCCAGGCTGACGCCGTATCTTCATACTCAAAGGCATTCGAGGGTATGAACGGCAACCACACCATCGTTGTTACATTCGCACCTTATGCTTACACAATCACAGTAAATGCCTGTGAAAATGGAACAATCGCTCCTGGCACAAGCACTTACTCCTACAATGAGACTCCTGCATTCACCATCACTCCGAACGCCGGCTACGGCATCGTGGACGTTGCTGTTGACGGTGTTTCTGTAGGCGCAGTAAGCTCATACACGTTCCTGCCGTTGAATGGCAGCCACACCATTGCAGCCACATTTGCGGCTTACCAGTACACAATCACTGCAAGTGCAGGCAACGGCGGTACAATCACTTCTGCCGGTGTGACCAACATGACTTACGGCGGCAACAAGACTTACACGATAAGTCCTGCCGAGGGCTACCACATCGACAACGTATATGTTGACGGAGTTTCAGTGGGTGCTGTTTCAACCTACTCATTCACTAATGTTACAGCAAACCATGTGATACACGCCGCATTCGCAGCCAACACATACACAATCACTGTCAACCAGCCGGCAAACGGTACTATTTCGCCTGCCGGTGTGATAACAGTGCAGAATGGCGAGACTCCTTCATTCGTGATCACCCCGAACGTTGGATACAGCGTAAGCCAGATTACCGTTAACACTTCAAATGTCATAAACAACGCCACCAATGTGAACGATGTTTATACCTACACGTTCCCGGCTGTTACGGGGAACAAGACCATCACCGCAACAATGCAGAAGAAGACCTTCACAATCACCGCTTCTGCCGGCGCCAACGGTCAGATCTCAAATGCCGGCAACTCCACAGTTGAATATGGTGCAACGAAGACCTACACGATTACACCTAATGCCGGCTATGAAGTTGACAATGTTGTTGTTGACGGCATGAATATGGGTTCGGTAACTGCATACACTTTCACCAACGTGGTTAACAACCATACAATCAGCGTGACATTCAAATACGCGGATTGTGTTGTTCCGACCAATCTCCAGACATCGCACATCGACTCGACATCAGCTGTGTTGTACTGGTATCATCCCAATGCAGAGTCGTTCGACATCCAATACAAGACATTGAACGGCACATTCAATTCCATTTCTTCGGTTTCAGGCAGCAGCTACACCTTGATGGGATTGACTCCGAACACCACATATCTGTGGCAGATCCGCGCAAACTGCGCTGCCGGCAACCACAGCGACTGGTCCAACTTGGTGGTCTTCACAACAACAAGACCCTCTGTTGAAGTTGGCATCGACGATTTCGACCAGAGTCTGATAAAGGTTTACGCCGACCGTCAGAACATCCATATCATGAACACTTCAGACCTGAAGGCTAACGGTGTGAATGTTTACGACATGTACGGAAAACTGCTCTATCATGGTGCGTTGAATGCAGACCACGAGATTATCAACATGAATGTTGCTGCTGGCACATACATTGTGAACATCGCAACGGAGAAAGGCATTTTCAACTACAAAGTTACGATTATAAGATAATTTCACGAAATATGATGTTTCAAAGGCGTGCCGGAAGGTGCGCCTTTTTTTTGTTTAGAAGACAAGGGAGATGGGAAGTTAAGAAATTAAGAAATTAAGATGTTAAGAAATGGTAATATTGATTATCTTTGCTTCCTGAAAGTAAATCTGTAAAATGGACTATTACATAAAGGGAGCAAGAATAGTAAACGAGGGAACGGCGTTTAGCGGCAGCGTGCTTATTGCAAACGGTCTGATCAAAGGAGTGTATCAGGAGGGCGAAACGCCTGATTCCGGGGATGCCGTTGTTATAGATGCGGGAGGAAGGTTGCTGTTGCCCGGGGTCATCGACGAGCATGTGCACTTCCGCGAGCCGGGAATGACGCACAAGGCCGACATCCGTACCGAAAGTCGCGCTGCCGTTGCTGGCGGCGTTACGTCGTTCATGGACATGCCGAACACGCTGCCTCAGACCACTACCCGCGACCTGGTTTCGCGGAAAATGGACATCGCTGCCGAAAAATCACTCGCGAACTTCTCTTTCTACATAGGCGCCACCAACGAAAACATTGCCGAAATCGAGCAGGCCGACTTTTCAGACATCTGCGGCATAAAACTTTTCATGGGGTCAAGCACCGGCAACATGTTAGTAAACGACGGTGCTGTACTTGAGCGACTTTTTAGAAACGCACCCTGCATCATTGCGGCGCACTGCGAAGATGAGGATATAATAAGCGAAAACACCCTGAAATTCAAGGAACTTGTCGCAAAAGGCATGGCAACGCCTGATGTTTTGATTCACCCGAAAATACGCACGGAAGAGGCCTGCTACCGTTCTTCGGCAAAGGCCGTTGAACTCGCGGCAAAAAACGGAGCCAGACTTCATGTGATGCACATATCAACAGCAAGGGAACTCGAACTCTTCGATAACACTGTCCCTCTGAAAGACAAAAAGATAACGGCTGAAACTTGCCCACACTATCTTGTCTTTTCCGAGGAAGACTACAAAACCCGTGGTTTCGGCATAAAATGCAATCCGGCCATCAAGACCGCTGCCGACAAAGAAGCTTTGCAACGCGCTTTGGGTACAGGAAAGATAGACACGATAGGCACCGACCACGCCCCGCACCTGCGCGATGAGAAATTCACCAACGACTATTTCACATCAAAATCGGGATTCCCGTCTATCCAAAACTCCCTATGTCTGATGCTTGAAATGGAAAGGCGCGGATTTGTCTCGCTGCCGAGGATTGCAGAACTTATGAGCCACAATCCCGCCACACTGTACCGTATTGACAAGAGGGGTTTCATACGCGAGGGCTACCATGCCGATTTAGTTCTTGTAGAGACTGGCTGCGAGAACGTGATAGGCGACGCCGGTATATTCTACAAATGCGGATGGACTCCATATTCAGGCGTAACAGTTCATTCACGTGTAACACACACATTCGTGAATGGAAACTTAGTTTATGAGAACGGCAACTTCTTCGAAGACTGGCGGGGCGAAAAGTTGGAATTTTGCAGGTAACTCCTATATTGGGAACTTATGCCGAACCAGTTTTTTTCTTTATTCTTAAAACCTTTTCTATCAGTCGGCTAACATCAGGCGAAATGTTCCATTTGTATATAACCATAGTTGCAACGGCTCCGAGGAACAGAGTCTTTGCCACAGCGTCTGCAACAATGGGCACAAGGCTGCCGGAAGAGATTGCCGCGATGTTTTTCGAGACGACGGAGTTCCATAAATAATTGAGGGCGAAAAGAGCCGCCACTGTTGCCAAGACTTTCAACTGGGCTTTCGAGAAGATATGGATCTTCAGCTTCACCCACACTACCGCAAGCATTGATGTGTAGAAAAATGCGTAGGACACAAGGTTTGAAATAGCGGCCCCGGGCATTCCGAATCGTGGTATGAGCAGAACATTGAGCAGTATTGCCGAAGATGTAAGCAGAACGGTAAATAGAAGCGACCAGTAGTAATGTTTTGAATAGTTCAGTATGCTTGATCCCACAAAAAGGGTTGAGATTATGATGTTGGATACGCCTAAAATGACGGTCACCGTCTTGCCTGGGGCGTAGTTGTCGCCGTTGGGCAGTATTTCAAACAGCACGTCTATGTTTATCCAGATGAAGAAGAATATAAGGGCGCTGGACAACATAAGGTGCAACGAAACCGACTTGCCGAGCATTTCGGCGCGCGACATGTCGTTGTTTTTTATGGCTTCGGAAATGCCTGGCTGAACGATGGCGTTAAGCGAACGGTTCGGAATGCCTACAACAGTTGCCACATAGTTTGCTATGGCGTAGATTCCGGTGAAGGATAGTCCCATGCTGGCACTCACGAAGAATGTGTTGAGCAAGGGCATGACATTCACTGTGATGGCGTTTAGAAGAAGGAATATTGTGTAGAACAGAATGTCTTTCAGAAGAGGCTTTGTGAACACCGAGAAGTCGGGCTTGAAAGATATTCTGCCAAGTGTCAGGAGATAGATGAAGTCAACAAGTGCCGCAAGAAAGTATGTAATGCAGAATATTATGACCAAACCGTCGAGGGAGATTATGTGAAAATATCCGTAGAGAAGGTATCCGGTGAGAAGTCCGAGTCTAACGCCCACTTCGCGCACGAACTTGGGCACCACAATCCGCATAAGCACGTTTGCATTTGCCTCGAACACAGTTTGATAGAGCATAAACAGCGAAAGAGGAAACACATATCTGTAGTACTGCACAAAGAGTTCGGATTTCTTAGAGAAAGTGTTTATGATAGTTCCATGCAGAAGTTTCTCCACGCCGCAGAAGACTATGAAGCCGACAAGTGGTACTGCCACAGTCCAGAAGAAGAACCCGTGGTGTTTTTTTTCGTTGTCTTTGAAGAAAGGGAAAAAGCGGATGATTGACGAACTTGTGCCGAGTTGGGCGAAACTTGAGAAAAGGATGGCCGCGTCAACAAGCATGCGTGTAAGCCCCACCTCCTCTTGAGAGAGGTAGGCGGTAATCACGAAGAATGTTGTTACAAAACCAATGGCTATGCCGAGATAGTTTACAACAGTGCCTTTTATGCTTTGCTTTATGACAACACCCATTTTCAAGGAATAAGGAAAACTATTGTTTGTTGGCAATTATAGGCTTTATCGCGTCGTTGACGTTGAAGCAGCCTATGTTGGTGCGGCACAGCGAAGACAGATGCGCCCCAGACTTCAAGGCTCTTCCGAAATCGCGGGCGATAGCGCGAATGTAGGTGCCTTTTGAACAGCGTATCAGAAAGTCCACTTCTGGCAGTTCGAAGCGTGTTATCTGGAAGTCGTAGATAGTGATTTTTTTTGCCGCCAGCTGTGCCTCGTCGCCTCGTCGTGCTATTTCGTATGAGCGTTCTCCCTTATGCTTCACTGCCGAGAAAATGGGTGGAACCTGTTCTGTTTCGCCGATGAAAGATTTTGCCGCATTTACGGCATCATCAAGGGTGACATGCGTATATGGATATTCGGCGTCGACAGGCTTTTCCAGGTCGAAGCTCGGCGTGGTGGCTCCTATCGTGAAAGTGCCTGTGTAGGTTTTGTCCTGTGCCTGTATGCTGTCGACCTGCTTTGTCATCTTCCCCACGCAAATTATCAACAGTCCGGTAGCCAAAGGGTCGAGTGTTCCGGCGTGCCCTACTTTCACTTTCCTTCCGGCCTTGCGCTGCACCTGCCGCCTTATCTTCCCAACAACGTCGAAAGAGGTACACTTGTAGGGCTTGTCAACAAGCAGCAAGTCGCCTTCCGGATTTATTTCCAGGTCGGGGAAATCGAAAGTTACGTCGTGAACCATCTTTTTTAGCATAATCCGGCAATAATGGCTATTAAACCGACAATAAGACAGTAGAGTGAGAACCAAATGAGGTTGGCCTTCTTGACCACCCGAATCATGAGTTTGCAAGCCGCGAGTCCTGAGAGGTAGGCGGCAGCGAACCCGCATAGGAGCGATGTCGCCGGTATGCCGCATTGTGAAACCGAGAACTCACCGCCAACAAGGTCGAGGAAAGCCTCGCCCAGAATGGGAATTATCACCATCAGGAAGGAGAACTGTGCTACGTCTTCTTTCCTCACTCCGGCAAGGAGTCCTGCGGCTATTGTACTTCCAGAGCGCGACAAGCCCGGCAATACCGCCACGGCCTGTGCACAACCTATGAGAAAGGCGTTGCCGAATGTAACTCCGTGGCGCTCCTTGAACTTGACAAACTGGGTGAGCGCAAGCAACAGAGCGGTTACCAACAGCATGGCACCCACAAACACTACGCTGCTTCCGAAAAACGACTCCACTGTATCCTTGAAGAAGAGACCCACTATCAGTATCGGAATCATGGAGACGAGAATCTTGCAGGCATACTGGGTCTCGTCGTTCCACTTGAATTTGAACAGTCCTGCAATGATGTTCCAAATCTCCTTTCCAAACACGGTTATAGTACTCAGCACAGTAGCCGCGTGCACCAGAACCTCGAAGGTTACATTGCCGGAATAGGGTATTCCAAGAATCTCCCTCGCCAGGGTGAGATGTCCGCTGCTGCTCACCGGCAGAAACTCGGTCAAACCCTGCACAATGCCAAGGATTAAGGCCTCCAACCAGTTCATCTGCTATTCGCCGGATTTGTTATTTTTAACCCTTGGATGCCACATTATCGCGACAACTTCGGTAACCAGACCCAAAAAGATCAGGACAGGCGCAACAACAATTCTTCTTGTGTTGAATATCTCGCCGTCGAAAACCTCGTCGGGCACCTTGCCGCCGCTCAGGCAGATATACCCGATGAACAGGAGAAGCACTCCCACACCCATCAGAATGTAGTTTGTCGTCCTGAACAGAGGCGCCCGTTTGCCCTTTTTGTTCTTGTCAACTTGATAGTTATTTTCAATAGCCATATCGATTACATTAAAATTTACAAATAAAGACGCTCGTCGTTGATACGTATGTATCTGTTGACTGATATTGCGGAAACAATCATTGTGAAAAACATGCTGAAGAGCAGTATTGCCGCGAAAATCATGACAATGTACGGCATGGCGGAGAAGTCGACGAAATCAGGAGCAGCGTTGTTCCCGTAGAGCAGGAGCAATGCAAGGAGTATCACTGCGATGAGTCCGCCCCAAACGCCTTGCAACAGACCCTTATAGACGAACGGACGGCGCACGAATTTCGGGGTTGCCCCTACAAGAAGCATACTCTTGATGCCGAACCGCTTGGCGTAGATGTTCAGTCTTACACTGTTGGCCACCAGCAGCATGGATATAATCATGAAAACGGCGCAGATGACGAAGATTACAATTTGTATTCTCTTGAAATTGTTGCTTATAGACTTTACGATGAAATCGGGATAGTCGACGTCCTGGACTATGGGATTCTTCTTCAAATCCTTGGAAATCATGCTCAATGAGTCGGAGTTCGCATACTCGGGCTTCACATTTATTATCACGGAGGCGTTGATCGGGTTCTGGATAATTTCGGTGAAGTTGCTGCCCACGATCTGCTGTGCCGTGCGAGTGTTCTCCTCCCTTGACGAAACCCTGGAGGATTCTATGTAGGGCTTGAGTTTCACAACCTTCTCGAAGGCGTCGATGTCGGCCTCCTTGATGTCAGAATAGAAAAGCACCTCTACCTCTATTTTCTGTGAAAGGTTCTGGAGATACCTCATCGAGAAGAAGGCGAAGAAGCAAAGTGTCCCTATGAAAAACATTGTGAGCGCTATGCTGAGTATGGAACCGAACGCCGACAGCCTGAGCCGCGCCTTCGTTATCCTGTCAATCGAATCCGGGTATTTTGCCATTGCAGTGTGCTTATGATTAGTATCTGTAGGAGTCTGGCTTAAAGGGACCCTCAACCTTTACACCGATGTAGTCGGCCTGTTTCTTTGTCAGTGTTGTAAGTTTCACCCCTATTTTTTCAAGGTGAAGCCGTGCAACCTCTTCGTCGAGTTGTTTGGGCAGATTGTAAACGCCGACCTTGTAGTCGTTCTGCCAGAGGTCGAGTTGAGCCATGACCTGGTTGGTGAACGAGTTGCTCATCACGAACGACGGGTGGCCTGTGGCGCAGCCCAAGTTCACGAGCCGGCCTTCGGCGAGAATGAATATTGAGTGCCCGTCGGCGAAGATGTATTCATCGACCTGCGGCTTTATGTTGCGTTTTGTGACACCTTGCTGTTTTTCGAACGCCTCAACCTGGATTTCGTTGTCGAAGTGGCCTATGTTGCACACTATAGACTGGTCTTTCATCTTGTTGAGGTGGTTGACGGTTATCACGTCGCAGTTGCCGGTGCATGTTACGTAGATGTTGCCTTCCTCGAGGGCTTCTTCCACGGTTTTCACCTCATAGCCTTCCATTGCAGCCTGGAGTGCGCAGATGGGATCTATTTCGGTAACTATGACCCGGGCACCGTAGGAGCGCATTGCCTGCGCACAGCCCTTGCCCACGTCGCCGTAGCCGCAGACTACCACAACCTTGCCGGCAACCATGACGTCAGTGGCGCGCTTGATGCCGTCGGCCAAGGATTCGCGGCAGCCGTACTTGTTGTCGAACTTCGACTTGGTTACAGAATCGTTGACGTTTATGGCCGGGAACAGAAGCTCGCCTTTCTCCATCATCTGGTAAAGGCGATGCACGCCCGTGGTAGTCTCTTCAGAAACGCCCTTGATGTCTTTCACCATGTTGTGCCAGTGGCGAGGGTCTTCTTTCAACATCTGCTTCAATGTGCTGAAAATCACGGCTTGTTCATGCGACTCTGGTTGTGCGTCAAGGACGGAAGGGTCGTCTTCGGCCTTGCATCCGAGATGGATGAGCAGTGTTGCGTCGCCGCCGTCGTCAACAATAAGCTGCGGGCCTTTGCCTCCCGGGAACGAAAGCGCGTTGACGGTGCACCACCAGTAGTCTTCAAGAGTCTCGCCCTTCCATGCGAAAACCGGAACGCCGTTGTCGGCGATGGCCGCCGCGGCATGGTCCTGCGTTGAGAAGATGTTGCAGCTGCACCAGCGCACCTCGGCGCCAAGATGCACCAGGGTTTCGATAAGGACGGCCGTCTGCACGGTCATGTGCAGCGATCCGGAAATCCTCACGCCTTTCAACGGCTTGCTGTCACCGTATTTTTCCCTGATGGCAAGCAAACCGGGCATCTCCTTCTGGGAAACTTCAATGTCCTTGTGTCCCCATTCTGCAAGCCCGATGTCGGCAATCTTATACTCTAAATTGTCTATTATCTGCATATTTTATTCTGTTTCGGCAGAATCTTCATCCTGACCATTGTTTAACTGTCTGTTAAGATTGTTGTAGAAGTTGCGGAATGCGGCTCCCAACTCCGGGGATATGCTGTTGATTTGGCCGATCTGGGTATCGGCAATCTGCTGCATGTTGCGGGCAGTGTTCGCATCGCCGGTCATTTCCGCAATGTCCTGTATCTGTCGAAGATCGGTGAACACCCTTGCTATGGCCTGCTGGTCGATTTCAGGCCTGCGCAGCTGCGAGGCGACCGACTCTTGCAGACTCTTGGCATAGTAAGCGGCGACTTTGTCGATCTTGATGTCGCTGAAACGAGCTTTTATGCTCTTGTCGGGGAAGTTCTTTGTCAGCAGCATGTGCAGGAATGCAAAGTCGGTGCTAAGGTCTGAGCTGCGGTAGTTGAGCGTACGCTCGTCAGTGTTGTTGTACCAGTTGAAAAGTTCTATCTCGCCGTCGAGCATTGCGTTAGCCATCTTCATGCCCTCTTTGTTGGCTTTTGCGCTTCCAATGCCGAAAAATCCGTCAAGGTAGCCGAGGCAGGAATAGGTGTACCCGTAATTGAGGGACATGACTGTGACATACGGGAAGTTCCCGTTAGGAAGGACTTCGTTGCCATGCACAAGGACTTCAAGCGCTTTGTCTTTGTCGCCTTCAGCCGCAAGTTGGTTTGCCAGGCGGTTGTAGAGACGGCGGATAAGGGTTGTGAGACGGATATTGTCCTCATTGTGGTATATGTCGGGATTGTTGAAGCCACCCCATAGGTATTCTGACGGCTGGTGGTTCGCTGTTCCGTGATTGTTCACAGCGTCCACGCGGCTGTGGTCATCGAACACGTTCATGAGGTTGTGGTAAAGACGGTCGGAGTTGATGCGGCCTGTCTCACCCGACTGGCGGTTGTTGCGTACCGGCACAAGCCTGTAAGCGAATCCCTCAAGCTGGAAGTAGTCCTCAAGGCCTAAATAAGCCTCAGAACCTGATGTTGACGCATAGTAAACAGGGCGCTCCCAGTTGTTGTTCACAAGTATGTCCATCATCACGATATAGGCCTTGGAGAAGAAGTTGACGCGGTCGGACCGGAGGTTCCACATCATCTTGTCAACTACAAGTGCGGAATCCTTGGCGGCCACAGTGCCGTTCTCCAACACTTTCTGTTTGTCAACCGACAGCGAGAAACTTGCCGGAATTGCCATGCCGGTGCTTCTGTAGCCGTTTTTCGGGTTCAGCAGCATGACGTGGCGCTGGTTGTCAAAGTTCGGCGACTTGATGTAGTCAACAACGGCCTTGAGGTCGATATACTGGTTGTTTGCCGGCTCAAGGTACAGCGCGTCTCGTGTGCCGTCCCTGTACTGCTCCCAGGTCATGGAGATGGGCAGCGGGTCAGACTCGTAGGCCTTGCGCTTCATCTGGTCGACATACCAGCTTGCACTGAGCAGCATAAGGTTGCAGACCCTCACGTCTGTTCTGTAACCTTCAACTTCCTGGGCGTACCAGAGCGGGAATGTGTCGTTGTCGCCGAGGGTGAAAAGTATGGCGTTTGGTTCGCATGAGTCGAGATAGTTCTTTGCTATTGCCAGCGCGGTGAACCTGTCAGACCTGTCATGGTCGTGCCAGTTCTCCTTTGCCATGACGCACGGCACAAGTCCTATGCAAACCGCGGTGGTTAGCACGGCGCCGGCAACCTGCACGTTCTTGCTCTCGATTTTCTCGAAGAGCCGGTATATTGCAAGCACACCAAAGCCCACCCACATTGCGAAAGCATAAAAGGAGGCTGCAAAGGCATAGTCCCTCTCCCTCGGCTGGAAGGCATACATGTTGAGGTACACAGCTATTGCCAGACCGGTCATCAGGAACAGCATGAAGACCACAAATGCGTGTTTCTTGTCGTTTTTAATCTGGAAGCCCAGTCCTATGAGGCCCAGGATGAGGGGAAGCAGGTAGTATTTGTTGTGTGCGGGGCGTTCCATGGCGGCGGGCAGATTCTTCATGTCTCCCACCATAGGCTTGTCTATTGCGCCTATTCCGGAAATCCAGTTGCCGTTCTGGTAGTCGCCGTGGCCTTGGATGTCGTTCTGGCGCCCTGCGAAGTTCCACATGAAGTATCGCCAGTACATGTATCCCAACTGGTATGTGTGGAAAAATTTGATGTTCTGCTGCCAAGTGGGGAGGTTGCCCCTGGCGAGAGACCTGCGGTTCTCTTTATCGGAAGCGCTGTCTGTGTTGTAGCGGTTGTTGAGCCAGTCGATGTACTGGCTCTGCTTCTCGCTCGACCACATACGCGGAAAGAACATGCAGCCTTTCGGGTCGTACTCGAGCCTTTCGCCTTTCCTCGGATTAGACACAACGTATTTTTTCGACTGCTCGTCGCGGTAGTACACCGGGCTGCCGTCCTTCGAACCTATAGCCCTCGTGTTGTAGCTCTGTCCGTACAGAAGCGGGTTGGAGCCATACTGCTCGCGGTTGAGGTAAGATAGTAATGACACGGCGTCCTCAGGGCTGTTCTCGTCGATTGTGGGGTTGGCGTTGGAGCGAATCACGAGGGTCATGAAAGTCGAGTAGCCTATTATGAGCATCAGCAGGGAAAATGTGCTGATGGTAACCACCGGTTTCTCCTTTCTTCTCCCGTACCAAATTCCAAGCGCGATGATTCCGGCCACGAGCAGGAAGAAGAAGATAACGCCTGAGTTGAAAGGCAGGCCTATAGTGTTGACAAAGAAAAGGTCGAACTTACCCGAGAGGTTTACAAATTGGGGCACGATGCCCCAGAGGATAAAGCCGAGAAGCACCACCGATAGAATTATAGACAGGAACACGCCCCATTCGGCCTTTGAAGTGAGCGCTCCGCTTTTCGCGCAAAGCACAACCAAGGGGGCTGTTATGAAGAGCCAAATCAGAATCATCCAGATGGGCGGACAGAAGATGCTGAAGCCGAAGGAGATTATGGCGAATGATAGAACTGCGCCCATACCTGTGGCTTTCGGGTTGAGACGGTAATAGATTATCAGTCCGATGGCGGGTAGTGTCAGGAGGTTCAGAAGGTGAACGCCTATTGAGAGTCCAACCAAGTAGGCGATGAGCACAATCCAGCGGTTGGGGTTGACGCCTTCCAGCGGGTTGGCGTATTCCTCGTCCCATTTAAGTATGCACCAGAACACGAGGGCGGTGAAGAACGACGACATGGCGTACACTTCGCCCTCGACGGCGGAGAACCAGAAAGTGTCGGTGAAAGTGTAGGTAAGAGCGCCTACAAGAGCGGTGCCGAGCACGGCCACGAAGCGCGGGGTGTTCATCTCGCCCCATTTTGCCACGAGCTTGCGCGCGAGCCGCACTATCGAGAAATAGAGCAGCATTATGGTCATGCCGCTGCACACCGCCGACATGCAGTTCACGCAGAATGCCATCTTTGTGGGATCACCCCCGGCGAAAAGCGTGGCTATGCGACCTATAATCTGGAAAGTGGGAGCTCCGGGCGGATGCCCTATCAGCAGTTTCGACGTGGTTGCAATGTACTCACCGCAGTCCCACCACGACACCGACGGCTCGGCGGTCATGATGTACACCGCTGAAGCCACAATGCCTATTATCAGGCCGATGAGATTGTTAATCCTTTTCTGATTCTTAGTCATATTCAAAATAATTATTTCTTTCAAAATTTATGGTTGTCATTTGGTTGCAGCCTTGAACTGTTGCAAGAACCTGACGTCGTTTTCAAAATAAAGGCGTATGTCGTTGGTCCTGTACTTCAGCATGGTCATGCGCTCGATGCCGAGACCGAAGGCGAAGCCGCTGTACTTGCCGCTGTCGATGCCGCAGTTCTCGAGCACGTTGGGGTCGACCATTCCGCAGCCGAGGATCTCCACCCATCCGGTGTGCTTGCAGAGGTTGCAGCCGGCGCCGCCGCAGATGTTGCACGAAATGTCCATCTCGGCCGACGGCTCGGTGAACGGGAAATACGAAGGGCGAAGGCGTATCCTCACGTCGTCGCCGAACATCCTCTGGGCGAAATAGAGCAGCGTCTGCTTCATGTCGGCAAAGGAGACGTTCTCCGCGATATAAAGTCCTTCAACCTGATGGAAGATGCAGTGGGCGCGCGATGTTATGGCCTCGTTGCGGAACACCCGCCCCGGACATATCACACGTATTGGGGGCTTCTGCGTCTCCATGGTGCGAACCTGCAGCGACGACGTGTGTGTGCGCAGCAGGACGTCGGGGCGCAACTTTATGAAGAACGTGTCCTGCATGTCCCGCGCGGGATGCTCCTCTGCGAAGTTCAACGCTGTGAACACATGCCAGTCGTCCTCTATGTCGGGACCCTCTACGGCCGAGAATCCGATTTCCTCGAAGATCTGCCGCACTTCGTTCATCATGATGGAGATGGGATGCATCGAGCCCACGTTCAAACGCGCCGCTGGACGTGTTATGTCGGGGATTTCCGTCGTGTTGTTTCCGGAAACCGCCTCCACGGCAGCCTTGAACCTGTTGTAGTTCTCCTGCGCCATGTCGCGAAGGTCGTTCACCAGCTGCCCGAACTCTTTCCTGTTCTCCTGTGCTATGTTCTTGATTTCTCCGAAGAGGGACTGTATCTCGCTTTTCTTGCTTAAAAACCGGAGGCGGAACTGTTCCAGGGTCTCTGCGTTGTCAACCTGGAAACTCTCGATTTCAGACCTTATTTTGTCTATATTATTCATTCGTTACTTGTTTCTTTTTCCTGATGATGAAGGCCGCGCCTGCCTGTTGAACGGCACCGGCTGCTACTTGAGTATTGTGGCGCTGATAATGCTTATGTCCTGGAGAGGCCTGTCGGCGCCGTCTTTCTGCTGACCCGCGATTCTGTCAACAACATCCATTCCTTCGACAACTTCCCCGAAAACGGTATAGTCGCCGTCGAGGAACGGGGCGCCACCTTCGGTGGTGTAGGCGGCAATCTGCTCCGGGGTGAACGTCTTGCCGGTCCGCTGCGAAATCATGTTCATGTAATTGTCGTCGCACACAGTTCCATCAACGATGTAGAACTGGCAGCCCGACGACGCCTTCTGCGGGTTCACGTTGTCGCCCATCCGCGCCGCCGCAACGGCGCCGCGCTTGTGGTAATGGTTCGGCCTGAACTCGGCGGGAATGGTATAGCCCACATCGCCGCTGCCGAGACGCTGTCCGGCCTTCGCCGCCTTTGAGTCCGGGTCGCCGCCCTGGATCATGAAACCTTTGATGATTCTGTGGAAAAGCAGCCCGTCGTAGAACTTCTGCTCGACCAGCTTCTCAAAGTTGGCCTTGTGACCTGGCGTGTCATTGTAGAGGGCAATCGTGATGTCGCCCATCGTCGTCTTCAACAAAACTTTTGTCATATCTTCGTTGGTGTTATTTTCCGTTGTTGTCTTGTCAGCACTCTGCGACCCGCTGTCTGTCTTTACCTTTTTCGGCGAGTTGCATGCCGTGAAAGCTGCAATTGTCAGGGCAAAACACAATATCACGTACTTTCTCATGTTACACTTTTTTACAAACTGCAAAAATACAAAAAAAAGGATAAGGTACAATCTGAATTACCTTGCTGAAGAGCTAAAATATTTTTCCTGTTCGCAATGCTGCGTGCAGGTTCGGGAGGATAAAAAAATAAAACTTCACGTTATTTCAGACGAAAAGTTTTTGTTTAATAAAAAAGTGTATTTTTGCAACCTCATTTGAGCCGAAGTGGCGGAATAGGTAGACGCGTTGGTCTCAAAAACCAATGAGGTAACACTCGTACCGGTTCGATCCCGGTCTTCG